>JAJBTL010000397.1 GCA_020860865.1 Planctomycetota bacterium
TCGCCTACCTGGTCTATGGCCGCTGGCTGGCGAAGAAGTGGGGCGTCCAGCCGGACAACCCGACTCCGGCCCACACCATGACGGACGGCATCGCCTACGTCTCGGCCAGGCGGTCCGTCCTGTTCGGACACCAGTTCGCCTCCATCGCCGGCGCCGGTCCGATTAACGGGCCGATCATCGCCGCCATGTTCGGCTGGGTGCCGGTCCTACTCTGGATAATCTTCGGCGGCATCTTCTTCGGCGCTGTCCAGGACTTCGCCGCCATGTTCGCCTCGGTGAAGAACAAGGGCAAAACCATCGGGTACATTATTGACCTCTATATCGGGAAAACCGGGAAGACGCTGTTTCTCCTCTTTACCTGGCTCTTCTCCATCCTCGTCGTCGCCGCTTTCGCCGACATCGTCGCCGTCACCTGGAACGGCTTCGCGGCCGACGGCAGCCACATCGCCGCCAACGCCTCCGTCGCCACCACCTCCCTCCTCTTCATCGTCGCGGCGGTCGGGCTCGGCTTTTATTTAAAAAACCGGAATCCGGGCGCCGGGCTGTCCGCCGTCGTCGCCATCGCCCTCCTCGTCGTCTGCCTCGTCCTCGGACTGAATTTTCCCGTCTACGTGACAAAATCGGCCTGGCTCTACTTTGTCTTCATATACATCTTTATCGCCTCGGTCACGCCGGTCTGGGCCCTCCTCCAGCCGCGTGACTACCTGAACTCGTTCCTCCTCATTATCATGATCGCCGCCGCCTTTATTGGCGTTGTCGTGTCGAATCCGGAGATGAACATCACCCCGTTCGCCGGGTTCGAAGTGAACGGGCAGTACCTCTTCCCCATCCTCTTCGTTACCGTCGCCTGCGGCGCCGTGTCCGGATTCCACGCGTTGGTGTCGTCCGGGACCAGTTCCAAGCAGATTGACAACGAAAGCGACATGCTGCCGATTTCCTTCGGCGGCATGCTGGTGGAATGCCTCCTCGGCGTCCTCGCCCTGGTGGCGGTCGGCTCGGTCGCTGTCGGCGGCACCATGCCGACCGGTTCGCCACCGGTCATTTTCGCCCAGGCCGTGGCCGGGTTCCTGTCCGTCCTCGGACTGCCGACCGACCTTGTCTACACCGTCATCACCCTGGCGGTGTCGGCGTTCGCCCTGACAAGCCTCGACTCGGTGGCCCGTATCGGCCGGCTGGCCTTTCAGGAACTGTTCCTCGCCTCGGCCGGTGACCGGCAGGGCGTCGTGTCCGGCTTTTTAACAAACCGGTACGTCGCCACCTTCTTTACCCTCCTGGTCGGGTACCTGCTGGCGCTCCGGGGCTACGCGGACATCTGGCCGCTGTTCGGTTCGGCCAACCAGCTTCTCGCCGCCCTTTCCCTCATCGCCTGCGCGGTGTTCCTCAAGCGCACCAACCGGGAAGGCTGGATGCTCTATTTTCCGATGATCGCCATGCTTGTCGTCACCTTTACCGCCCTTGCCTTCACCATTATCGGTCTTATCGGCAAGATGGATGCCGGAGTGTTCCGCTACGGGTCGGACGGGCTCCAGCTTGTTTTTGCCGTGCTCCTTCTCGGTCTCGGGCTTATCGTGGCGACGAAGTGCCTGAAAAAGTTGCAGGAGGCGAAAGCGTAATTCCAGAGAGATAGTACATGGTCCCGCTAGCCGCCGCTCCAGCGTTGGAGCGGCGGTTTTTCATGACACCGGCGCCAGTGATTTTCACTTCTTTGGGTCGGGTCTTTTCTTCGGGTTAACTTATCCGGATACTTGACCGGGTATTTTCCCTGCGTCCGGACTCCGGCTTTGGCCGATAGAAAGGTATCGGCTCTTTCCCCGGCGGAAAGGGCGGTCCGTGATTTTTCGGAGACATTCTTTTGCGATTGACCAGACTGATTACTCCCCGGCGGCTGTTGGCCGGTCTCTTTTTCCTTGCAACCGTTCCGGCCTCGGCCGGGCAACCGGCGCCGTTGCCGCCGCCACCGGAACTTCTGGACGGGAACGGCTACGCCATCGACCAGTACGGCCAGCCCGTCGCGCCCGCCTACCAGCAACCGGTGACGACGGCAGCGGTGGCGGCCGGGGCCGGGCAACGCGGCTTTATCGTCTCGCCGCCGTCCGCCACCATGCCGGACGACTATTTCGACCTGCCCCTGGTGCAGGAAGGCATTCCGGGCGTGGTCCTTCCGGAGATGGACGAGAATTTTGTCGACCCGGGCCTGTCCGAGAGCCGTCGGCCCCGGGCCGGTCTGGCCGGACGCCAACTGGAGCCGTTTTTCGACTATGCGAAGACGTTTGAAAAAGACGCCCTCGCCGCTCGGACATTCAACGACGAAAACACCTACCGGACGAACCTCCAGAACGCCATCGACGCCTATATGGAAATCATCGCCATGGCCGACGCCGGCACCGAAGCGCGGGAAGAGGCCTGGTACGGCGTCGCCCGCTGCGAATACCGCCTCGGCAACTGGTGGCGGTCGTTCGACGCGCTTGAACGATCGTTCCCGGAACGGTTCGACCGGCGGGAAGTGGAGGGACGGATTCGCCTGGAAATGTTTATTGGCGAACGGCTCTGGCGCATCGGCTATGCCCCGGCGCCCGGGGCCACCCGGAACAACCAGACCCTGAACGGCTACCAGGCCGCCGCCCTCGTCTACGCCGCCGCCATCTTCAACCAGCCGAACAACCGGGACGCCCCCCTCGCCCTTCTCCGCCGGGGCGACGCCGCCGCCATGAACAACGACTGGCCGGAAGCGGCCAAATTCTACCGCTCCGGCATCGAATACTATCCGGAGAGCGAACCGGCGATGCAGGCGCGGTCGTCCCTCGCCGAAGCGGTCATCCGCCAGGACTGGCCGGCCGGTTTCCCGGAAGCGGCCAGGGAAGACCTGTCCACCATCATGGCGCCGGTTGAAAATGCCGAACGGAGGCTATCTCCCGCCGCCGAGGAACGGCGCCAGCGCGCCGCAGTCCTCGCGAACGACCGGGAGGCGAGCGAGAAATTGATGCAGGCCAAGGGCTATCTCCACAGTATTAAACTCAAGAAGTCCCGAGATGCCGCCATTTTCCTCCTCCGCGATGTGGTGAGCCAGTTCCCGCCCACCATGCAGGCCCAAGAAGCGGCGGCGATTCTCCGGAACCTTGGGGAAACGCCACCCGCCACCGTCGCCGACGGCAGCCGCTATCCCCTGACCGGAATCTGGCCGGAAGAGGAATATCCCCTCGGGAACGCGGGATCGGTCCGCCTCGGTGGACAGAATACTAAAACTCTGTCTGGACAACCGGGTGTCGAAGCGCGGGAACGTTCCGCCGCGCCGACGGTGAATTATACGCCGACGCCCGGAAGTAGTTACCATCCGTCCCTGGCGCCGCTGGACCTGAATGTTCCCGGCGTGATGCCCGGTTTCGAATAGGGACGCAGTCCGGCAATGGCCATATCCGGCCCGGTTTCCGGGAAAACTGTTGCGCCGGTACGTTCTTGACCAATAATGACACACTGCTTGCCGAATCATCATAATAGAATAGGGAGTGCGGGTGCATGCGTAATACACTATCAACCGGCCGGAGGCAGCACGCCGCCGGCGCCGTGGCGGTCCTGTTTCTCGCCGCGTTCGCCGTCATCCTCCTGACCGGTTCACCGGCCCGCGCCGCCGGCGAATGGGAATGGACCGCCAAGCAGGGCTGGATTCCCGGGAACAGCTCCATTACGCCTACGAACTCGAGCAAAAATCCGAGTTCATGGAAGCGGCCCGCCAATACTTCCTCCTTGTCCAGAATTTCCCGTCCTCGGAAGAGGCCGGCGTCGGCCTGCAGCGCCTCGCCCGCTGCCTGTTCGAGATGGAAAACTACTGGACCAGCTACCAGGCGATTGAACAGGTTATCGAGACCTACCCGAATACCGGCCGCATGTCGGACCTGGTGGAAATCGAACTCCGCATCGCCAAAAAACTCATGGTGTCGCAAACCCCCGACCTCCTGTCCGGGAACGATGCGAACATCCGGGACGCCAATATCCGCCGGGCCCTGACGATTATCGGGTCCGTCATCGAACACGACCCTTACGGCCCGGTCGCGGCCGAAGCCTACCTGGTCAAAGGGGAAGGCCACCTGTTCATCAATGAAATCCAGGCCGCCCGCGCCGCCTTCGAGACGGTCAGGGACGAATTTCCCCGTTCCGACTATGTCGAACGCGCCCGCCTCGGCATCCTGACCTGCGACTCCCTCATGGGCCAGGCGACGCAGGCGGAACTCCAGGAGCAGATCGAGGTCGTCCGCGAGTTCGAACGGGAACGCATGGGCCGGAGCCGCGAAGAAATGGACGAGATGGACGAAGTGGAAAATTCCATCCGCCAACTCGCCGAAGTCGAAGCGGGCAAAATGATGGACCAGGCCGAACAGTACCGCCGGATGGGCACCCGGGACGGCGTCAAGGCGTCCGAGTTCCTCTACAAGGAAATCGTCCGCCGCTATCCCGGCACGCCGCAGGCCGAGGAATCGATGGCCAGGCTCAACAACATCGTCATTCCCCGGGAAGCGAGCCGCTTGACTAAAATCGTCAAGGGCATCAACCTGAATCCGTTCTCCTACAACAAGGATCCGGAACCGCCGTGGATTGTCCCGCAGATGGCGCCGGAGGACATGGTCATGGTCGACAGCGGCCTCGGCCCCATCATCGGCGTGCCGGAGACGGGCGATTTGCCGTCGACCAGTTACTCGGCGTCGGTGCGGCCGGCCGCCCTCCCTGAACAGAACATTTCGGTCGGGGACGATTCCGGGAACCAGAATTTCTCGCCGATTTCGGCGGCGCCGCGCGGTTCTGCCCTCGATTACTCGAACGGCACCTCGGGACAACGGATGTACTCGAGCGCCGGCGACACTTTCCAGCCGAACCGCCCGCCGGCCCGGAACCCGATTCCGACCATCAGCGATTCCGATCTCGTCCTGCCCCCGGGCAGCATCCAGACCACCTTCGGCGCCTCCTCCGCCTTTACGCCACCGCCGCCGGCGGGCCAGTACACCCACCCGTACCAGCAGGGCGGCGTCTACGAAGGCGGCAATACCGTTTCCGGCTATAACCAGGGTTATGGCCAGCCGGGTTACGGCCAGGCGCCCTATGGCCAGCCGGCGCCAGGCTATGGCCAACCGTCGCAGTACTCCCCCGCCCCGGCCCCGGCCACCCATCCGGCGACGGGCGCTCCGAGTCTCGGCGCTCCGACCGATTACTATGTGCCGTACTCCGACCTGGTCGGACCGGTACCGACGGCCGGCGGCGCCGCCACCGGCGGGTATTCGAACGGCGGCTACAACAACGGGTACAGCGACGGCTATAACGGCGGCTACAACGGGTACGGAGCCCCGACCCAGCCGGCGCCGATGCCGGGCGGCTACTCCGGGTACAACAGCGCGCCGCAGAATCCGGCCGCCTACCCGCCGCCGACGCCGGCCCGGCCGCAGACAATTGCGGGTGGGGTCTGTACTTTTGGGGAAGATCTGCGATAATGCTCCGGTCCGGGATGGTGTGCCGGTATTCATCACGTTAAAGCATTTTATGAAATTCTGTGATAATCCGGGTATGGCGCTGGAAGGAGCGGTAGGGTGATTTTCCGGTGGCTTGGAAAAAGCGCCCGCGAGCGACTGGATGCGACTAACCCGGAAGTATCTCGAAAATTTTTAAAATGCTCAAAAAGTCGAAATGCCGGGCGGCAGGTCATCGGAGTGTGGCGTGACTGTCGGCAGGACATCGGCCAGGCCGGACAGCGCTGTTCCGTTTACTCGGGGGAAAAGAATGCATTGCCGCAACCGTATCGTCCATGTCGCCGCCCTGGCCGTCATTCTTCTGGCCGCCCTGGTGCCAATCGGCTGCCGGTCGACGACAGCCTCCGGCCTGCCCCGGCATATCCGGACGGTCGAAGTCCATATCTTCCAAAACAAGACAATGTACAATAGTGTCGAGGCCTGGGTCACCCGGGACATTATCGACCGGATTAACGCCGACCCGGTCGTCCGCGTCACCTCCCGGAACGGCGACGCCCTCATCACCGGCGAAATCATCGCCGTCAACCGCCGCACCCTCAGGGAAACGACTGTCAACCAGCCGGGCACGGTGCTGATAACCATCGATGCCCGCTTCTCGTTCTACGACAATATCGAACGCCGGTACATTATCGAGGACATGCGGGTCCGGAGCACGGAGACCGGCATGTCGCCGGGCATCTACGAAGCGTCCAGGGACGAAACGTCCGAACAGGGCCAGCGCGGCGCGGCCAAGCAGCTTGCCGCCGAAATTGTCCGCCGCACCATCGGCATGTGGTAAAAGACACACCGGATGCCACGGTCCGCCGGGCGTGGTGCGGATTCGTCGCGACCGCCGACCGGCCGGTCCTGGCATGGATAAGAGCATGTTATTAAAATGCGTCTCGCCGCGCCATACGTCGTCAAAATCGGCTCTCGGCATGTTTTTTGAACCTCACCGCCGGTCAAAAAACAAGCCTGCCGCCTCTTTTTCCTCGTCTGGCACGACGATACACAATTTAATAACACGCTCTAAGAGGCGTCGGCGTCACGCCCGCCGGTTACGAAATCGACGTTTTCACCGCCCCGCCGGGTGCGTTGCCGCCATGGCGGGGTATTTTGCCGAATGGCGTGAAGGCGGAAGGGACATGTTACGGTGACGGGCCCGAGGACTCCCTCTTCAGCGTCAGGCAATTGGGTTGTCCGGAGGCGGTTACAACACTTTTCAGCACACGCACATATATTCTAGGTTCTGTCTGAATTATTTTTAAGAATCCGCGAGGGATTCAACT
>JAJBTL010000070.1:0-1740 GCA_020860865.1 Planctomycetota bacterium
CTCTGATGTTCCGCCGGTCGGTCCAGGCGCCGTCGGCTCTGGCGGCGCCGGCTTCCGGCAAGAGATACGCCTTCGGGATCCGGGTGTAGGCGAGGACGGGACGGGCATAAACGATGAGGGTCAGGGGCAGCGCGGCCGAGGCGGATACGTCTTCTATCTGCTCGCGGTCTGCTTCCATCGACATGGTGACGCCCTTGGCGCCGAGGTCGCGGAGGCACTTGATGGCGAGGTGATTCAGAATCGGGATGCCTGGCCCCGTGACGAAATCGAGGCCGTACTGGCGGCAGATTTCAATCGACCCGTAGCAGTTCGCTTCGACCCGGATTTTCTTGTCGCGGCAGTAGGCGGCGAGATCGTGCATTTCGCCGGACATCTCGGGGAAATAAACGTCGGGGAACGAGAGGATGAACTCCTCCGGTTCGACAAACTTCCCGACAAATTCCATATCCGCCGGTCCGGCGTTGGTGATGACGAGATCAATATTCCGGAGAATCGGGAGCAGGCTGGAATTAAGCTGTTTCACTGACAGCCGGGCCTGATTCGGCAGTTCGCCAAGCTTCCGGACATTGGCCGGGTCCACCGGCGGCACGGCGATGGCGGCGCGCATCGGCGTCGGCAAGGGCGCCTTCATGACGGAATCGGTGCCGTCGTCGGCGCGGCCGGTCAGGCGGTTAATGAAGGCCGACACCGTCGCCATGCTGGCTTTGACGTTCCGGGGCGGCAGCATGAAATCGGGGTCGTTCGTGTAATGGGCGAGGAGCGGCACTTCGCCGACCGGACTTGCGGCCAGGTGCTGGAACAGTTCCTCGACGGAAAACGCCTTCTTTTCCCGTTTGATGCGGGTTTTCGGCATGCGCCAGCTTTCCGAACGGCCGGCATAGCGGCAGCGGCACGACACGCCCTTGTCCGTGACGTTGATTTCCAGGTCGTAGCCGGTCGGTTCCTCGTCGTCGTCCACTTCCGCCGGCTGGGCGTGACGGCGGCCGGAGCCGAGGAATTCACCGATGGCGTCCTCGGCCGCCCGGGCCGACTTCCGCGCCGCCACTCCGGTCAGGCCCTGGAACGATCCGTCCAGGTAGGCGCTTGTCGTGTCGCGACCGGCATAGGCGGCGAGTTGCCGCGCCCGCACCACCGTTTCCCGGTCCGGGCGGCCCAGGCCGGTGGTGGTCTGGCGGGGGCCGAGTGCTTTCCGGTAAAGGGAGACGGCTTCGTGGACCCACTCCGGTTTTTTTAACCGGCCTTCGATTTTTATCGAATCGACGCCGGCGTTGTTGAGTTCGTCCAACCGGTCCACCGTCACCAGGTCCCGCATGGACATGGCGGTGCCGACAGCGTCGCCGTCGATGGCCCACGGCACCCGGCAGGGACTGGCGCAAAGACCCCGGTTGCCGCTCCTGCCGCCGCCCCAACTGGACAGGAGGCAACGGCCGGAAATGGAATAACAGAGGGCGCCCTGGGCGAAAACCTCGATTTCCAGATCCGGCGCCGCTTTTCCAATAGCGATGATTTCGGCGAGGGACAGCTCGCGGGCGAGAACGATTCGGGACGCCCCGACAACGCTCGCCAGGCGGGCGCCTTCCGGATTGGTGACGGCGGTCTGGGTCGAGAGGTGGAGTTCCGGATGGCCGCGTCCGTCGTCCCGGGTGATGTTCTGGAGGGCCTGCCACAGTCCGACCACCGCCCAGTCGCGGGCGATAATGGCGTCAACGCCGAGGTCCGACGCCAGGGACAGGATGCGGG
>JAJBTL010000070.1:1750-6767 GCA_020860865.1 Planctomycetota bacterium
CCGCCCGCGACGGCTATCTGGCTGCGGCCAATTACCTCACCAGCCGCACGGGGGAGGACGCAGTGGCGGAGATCAAGCGGTCGGGGCTGATGGGGCGCGGCGGCGCCGGCTTCCCGGCGGGAAATGGCTATCTTCCTCGGCAGGCGGAGGCGGCCGTCTTTGTCGCGGGCAAGGCGGCAGGCGGTTTTGAGTTCGGCCGGCGTGAAATTTCGGGCGCCGCGGCGCGCGTTCATGAGGGATAATCCGAGATAGACCGCGTCGGCACCGGCGTCAATGGCCGCCTCGAGGCAAGGCAGGTCGCCGGCTGGCGCTAGGAGCTCCATGCAGTGATTCCTTCCCGGTAACAGACGCGCGGTGCTCTGCGCCGTGATATCATGGCACCGTATTCGCCCGTGTGCGGGCGTGCCGGTTGCGTACCCCGTTTACACTTTAGCCGTGCAATTCGGCCCAGTTTTCTTCGAGTTCTTCCAGTTCCGCCTTGAGGGACAGTTTGTCCGACGGGCCCGCCTTGTCGACAAAAAGGAAGCCGTCCAGGTGATCGAGTTCGTGCTGGACCGCCCGGGCGGATATGCCTTCGGCCTGGTATTCGACAATTTCGCCGTCCAGGTTCTGCGCTTCGCAGACAACCTTGGGGCTGCGTTTTATCCGCGTCCGGAGGCCGGGAAAACTGAGGCAGCCCTCTTCCGCCAGTTCCTTCCGGCCGGATCGTTTGGTGATGACGGGATTGATGAGGACGCGCGGATCGCCGTTTTCCACGTCGAAATCGACAACCACCATGCGGATACTTTCGCCGACCTGCGGCGAGGCGAGGCCGACGCCGCTGGCGTCCTCCATCGTCTCGACCATGTCGGCGGCGAGGCGGCGCAGTTTGTCGTCGATGACGGTGACCGGCTTGGCGGGTTCTCTCAGGGCAGGGTCCGGGTATTTACGAATGGGAAGTACTGCCACGGTCTTGGCTCCAACTTGACAAAAATCCCCGGGCGTTGCCGTAGGGGATAGAGGTTTTAAAAGAATGATTCTCAGAAATAAAAAAGAGGCCGTCATACCGCCGTTCCGACGCCATGACATCCGGCCAAAAAACGATTTTTCACACCTGTGTACTGTCCCGGCGCCTCACGGCGCCTTCGGCGGCCATGGACAGTCCGGTCGAGGCCCGAAAGTGGGTTTATGGTACTATAACGAAATCCTCCCGGACAGGGAAACAAAATTCCCGGCCGGGCTGGAAACGGCTGCGGGAAACCTGTATACTTGCCCGGAACTGCAATATAGATTATCGTTACACACCGTCCATGCCGGCAGGACCCGGCCGAACGGGCTATCACGGTTGACTTGGGGGATCAGCGTATGAGCAGCATCAAGGTTACCGACAAGGGCGGCGGCAAGTACGAGGCGGTTATCGAATTCAGCTACGGCGAATGTGAGCGGCTGCCGTTCAACATTCTCCGCCGCATCCGCTCCCGGATCCGGACAGTGCCGGGCGCCGGCATCACCGCCACCGCGTCATTTAATATCCGCATTCCAGCCGAATCCAACGCGTTCCTGGAAATGCTCGATCTCTTTGGTGAGGACGGTTCGTTCCCGCACGGATCCGCCGCCGACGCGGAAGCGCTCCACCGCGACGCGGCCGCCCGGGACCAGGAAATTTTCGACGACGATGACGACATGGAAATCGAAGGCACGCTGAACGACATGTAAGGCATCAGCGCGTCTCCGCCATCGCGTCATGCCGAGGACAGTATGGAATCAATCTACCCCCCGGGCGGCCCGCAGGATGCGGTCCGGTACAGCACAGTGAAAAAGGAAGACCGCGAATACCTGGCCTTTTGCCTTGAATTCTGCGCCATAGTTCTCCGGCAGCGCCCGAACCATCTCGAGGCATTGGAACTGGCCGCCAACCAGTTCACCGCCCTTGGCTATTACCAGGACGGGCTGAAGATGGACGAGCGCCTGGTGAAGCTGCGGCCGCGCGATCCGAACATCCTGTACAATTTCGCGTGCAGCCTCGCCCTCACCGGCCGGAGGGACGACGCCATCCTCGCCCTCGTCCACGCCGTCAACGCCGGCTACAACGACTACCGGCACATGCAGGCGGACAAGGACCTCGGCGCCATCCGGCACGATCCTCGGTTTATCGAGCTCCTGTTCATGATGGGAAAACGGGCCTGACCGGTCGCTCTTGCCGCCGCCGTCCGGCCAAATGCTTCGCCCGGTTTTACCGCACCGCCGGCCATCATTCTTGACGCTCTATCAACCGTGCGTATACTTGTTTACCTTCTCCCGACCGCCCCGGCCGACGCTGCGGCGGACGTTTTATATGAACAGATTTACCAGGCGCGGTGACTTCCATGCCGCGCAAAACGACGCCGCCTCTGGCGCGAAAGGTCACGATTACCATGAAAACCGACGATATACGCGACAAATTCCTCAACTTCTTCGCCTCCAAAGGCGCCCGGATCGTCCCGTCCGATTCCCTCGTTCCCCATAACGATCCGACCCTCCTTTTCACCGGCGCCGGCATGAACCAGTTCAAGGACCAGTTCATGGGCCTCCGGATAGAATACCGCACCGCCACCACCTGCCAGAAGTGCATCCGCACCGGCGACATTATGAATGTCGGCGTCACGCCGGCCCACCATACCATGTTCGAAATGCTCGGTAACTTTTCGTTCGGCGATTACTTCAAAAAGGAAGCCATCGCCTGGGCCTGGGAATTCCTCACCCAACACATGGGTATCGATCCGGTCCGCCTCCAGGTCTCGGTCCACGACTCGGACGACGAAGCCTACGGCATCTGGGAAAAGGACGTCGGCCTCCCTCCGGAAAAAATCAACCGCCTCGGAGACCACGACAACTTCTGGCCCGCCGACGCGCCGAAGCTTGGCCCGAACGGACCGTGCGGCCCCTGTTCCGAAATCTTCTTCGACCGGGGCGCCGACAAGGGCTGCGGACAACCCGACTGCGGCATCACCTGCGACTGCCGCCGCTGGGTCGAAATCTGGAACCTCGTCTTTACCCAGTTCGACCGCCAGTCCGACGGCTCCCTCGTTCCCCTGCCCCAATGCAATATCGACACCGGCATGGGCCTTGAACGCATCGCCGCCTGCATGCAGGACGTGCCCACGAACATGGACATCGACATCTTCCAGCCCATCGTCCAGTCGATCGCCCGCGTCGCCCATAAAAACTACCACGACAACCCGGCGGACGACGTCCTCATGCGCCGCATCGCCGACCACATCCGCGCCGTCACCTTCTGCATCGCCGACGGCGTCCTCCCGGCCAATTCGCACCGGGGCTACATTTTGAAGCGACTTCTCCGCCGCGCCGTCCTGGACGGTCGGAACCTGGGCATTCGCCAAGCCTTCCTCAGTACCCTCGTCCCCGTTGTCGGAAACGTCATGGCGAAGCCGTACCCGGAAATCAAGGCCCGTTCAGACGCTATCGCGGAAACGGTCCTCCTCGAGGAAAATAAGTTCCTCACCACCCTCGACCGGGGCCTTACCCGCATCGAGCAGGCGGTCCTGGAAACGAAATCCGCCAACCGGACCGTCCTCCCCGGCGCCACCGCCTTCGAACTGTACGACACCTACGGCTTCCCCTACGAACTGGCCGAGGAAGTCGTCTCCGCCCAAGGCCTCAGCGTCGACCGCGCCGGCTTCGACCAGGCCATGGCCGACGCCCGCGCCAAGGCCCGGGAAGGCGCGAAAATGAAAGGCGACGTCTTCGCCAAAGGCCCCCTGCAGGACGTCAAAAAACTCACCACCGCCACCGAGTTCCTCGGCTACGACTCACTCGAGGCCGACGGCACCGTCATCGCCGTCGTCATGAATGACGCCCTCGTCGACCAGGCCGGCGCCGGCAACCACGTCACCGTCGTCCTCGATAAAACGCCGTTCTACGGCGAAGCCGGAGGCCAGGTCGGCGATACCGGCCTCCTCGTCGGCCCGAACAATCTCGTCATCCGCGTCGAAGACACGCAAAAACTCGACGGCATCCATCTCCACATCGGTGAAATCGAAAGCGGCCACATCAACCCCGGCACCGTCGTCTCCGGCCGCGTCGACGCCGACCGCCGCCTCGACATCATGCGGAACCACACGACCGCCCACCTGCTCCATTACGCCCTCCGCACCGTCCTCGGTGACAAGGCCGAGCAGAAAGGCTCCTATGTCGGCCCGGACCGCCTCCGCTTCGACTTCCAGCATGCCAGCGCCCTCACCCCAGGCGAAAAGCGCGAAATCGAGGAACTCGTCAACCGCCGCATCCTCGAGAACGCCCCCGTCGTCACCAAAGTCATGGCCATCGACGAGGCCCGGAAATCCGGCGCCATCGCCCTCTTCGGCGAAAAGTACGGCGATTCCGTCCGCGTCCTCTTCACCGGCGACTTCTCCACCGAACTCTGCGGCGGCACCCATATGACCGCCACCGGCCCCATCGGCTCCTTCCGCCTCGTCCAGGAGGAGGCCGTCTCCGCCGGCGTCCGCCGCATCGAAGGCGTCACCGGCCTCGCCGCCTTCCGCCTTTCCCAGGAACAGGGCGATCAGGTGACGGAGTTATCCCGCGAACTCAAGACCCCGGCCCGCGATCTCCTCGACCGCCTGAAAGGCATGTCGTCCCATATCCGCGATCTGGAAAAGTCCCTCGTCGCCATGAAGCAGCATCAGGCTCGTGCCAGAATCCAGGAAACCGCCGTCGAGGACGCGCCCCAGAACACCCGCCTCCTCGTCGCCGACGCCGGCGACATCGGCGGCAAGGAAATCGGCGACCTCGCCCGCGAATTCGCCCAGAAAATCGGCGACAACGCCATCGTCATCCTCGCCGGCCGCGACGCGGAAAAAGCCGCCCTCGCCATCGCCCTCGGCAAAAGCGTCGCTCCGAAACTCCTCAAAGCCGGCGATCTCGTAAAGAAACTGGCCCCCATCATCGACGGCGGCGGCGGCGGCAAACCGGACTTCGCCCAGGCCGGCGGCAAAAACCCCGCCGCCCTCCCCGAACTCCTCACCACCGCCCCCATAAC
>JAJBTL010000098.1 GCA_020860865.1 Planctomycetota bacterium
TTTGACATTGTGGCATCAATTCAAAAAACATTTCGGCGGGGGGGCGGGCCTGTCCCCGCTCCGGGCCGACCTAAAAAAAAAAAAGACGACCGGCATGGCCGGCGCGTCTTCGAGTGGCTGAGACTGATTTTTTCCGGCGGCGGGCAAAAGGTGCTTGTCCAATGCGCCCTTTTCACCATAACTAGAAGCAGTTTAAAATGCGTTCCGTCGCTTCCGAGCCGGATCGTAACATTATAGATGCGACAGATGGAATGTAAACAGGCGTTTTTGCCCGCCGATGCATTTTGAAGACACCCAAAGGACCGCCGGTTCATGACCACCCCGTTGGACGACAGCATCCAGTTCCTCAAACACGTCGGCCCGTCCAGGGCCGAAGACTTCGCCCGCCTGGAAATCAGGACGGTGCGGGATTTGATTTGGACATTCCCACGGGACTTGTCGGACAGATCGAACCTGTTCACCATCGCGGACAGTCCGGAGGACCGGCCCGTCACCATCATCGCCAGTGCCATCTCGGTCAGCGAACGAAGTATCCGCCCGCGCTACCAGCGGGCCGGTGCCAAAAAGGCGCCGACCAGCATTATTACAGCCGAATTCACCGACGAGTCCGGCGCCATTCTCGAGGTAGTCTGGTTCAACCAACCCTGGCTCAAGGACAAGCTGGCCGGACGACGCGTCCTGGTCCATGGCAAGGTGAAGCGCCAGGGACCGAGGCACTCGATGGAACATCCGCTCTATGAAATTCTTCCGGACGACGCGCCGGTCTCGACCCTCAATTTCGGCCGCATCGTGCCGATTTACCCGTGTACCGGCCACCTCAACCAGGCGGTGTGGCGGCGGGCCATGGCCCACGCCCTGGAGACGAGGCTTGAATACCTTGAAGACCCGCTGCCGCCGGCCATGCGGAGCGATCTCGATCTCCCGGACATCCACTGGGCCATCCGGAACATGCATTTTCCGGAAAGCCCGGAGGCGTCGGAGCGGGCCCGGAACCGATTGGTCTGGGACGAGGCATTGTTTATCCAAATTGCCGTCCTTGCCGCCCGCCGCCACGCCCTCCACGACATGCCGGGCCGTTCGTTTCAGGTCGGGCCGGAACTGGACAGCCGCATCCGCCGGTTGTTTCCGTTCCGGCTGACGCCGGCCCAGGACCGGGCGATTCGGGAAATATCCAAAGACATGCAGAGCCCACTCCCTATGCAACGGCTCCTCCAGGGCGACGTCGGCAGCGGCAAGACCGCCGTCAGTGCTTACGCCCTCCTTGTCGCCGTCGCCAACAAGGCCCAGGCCTGCATCATGGCGCCGACCGGGCTCCTCGCGCGGCAGCACTACGAGACGTTCAAACGTTTTCTCGCGAACAGCCCGAACGCCCGGGTGTCGATGGGCGTGCTGGTCGGCGGCATGCCGGCGGCGGAACGCCGGGTGGTGACGGAACGGTTGGGGAACGGCACCCTGGACATCGTCTGCGCCACTCACAGCGCCATCGCGGACAATGTCGTCTTCCATGACCTTGGCTTAGTGGTGATTGACGAACAGCACAAGTTCGGCGTTCGCCAGCGCTTTGAACTGGCCAGGAAAGGCGTGCGGCCGGACACGCTTGTCATGACGGCGACGCCGATTCCCCGGAGTCTCGCCTTGTCAGTCTACGGCGACCTCGACCTCAGCGTCATCGACACCCTGCCGCCGGGGCGGAAGCCGGTCGTCACGTCGTGGCTGTCGCAGTCGCATCCGGAGGAGGCGTGGGACATGGTGCGGCGGGAATTGTCGAAGTCACGGCAGGCGTTCATCGTCTGTCCGCTTGTCGAGGAATCGGAAGACCTGGACATCCGGTCGGCCGAAGAGGTGTTCGAGTCGCTGTCCGCCGGCGCTCTCAAGGGTTACCGCCTGGCGCTGCTGCACGGACGGTTGAAGCGGAAGGAACAGCTGGACATTATGGACCAGCTCCGCTCCGGCGCCATCGACGCGGTTGTCTCGACAATTGTCGTCGAGGTCGGCGTCGACGTGCCGAACGCCACCATCATGGTCGTGCTCCATGCCGAACGGTTCGGCCTAGCCCAATTGCACCAGCTTCGCGGCCGGGTCGGACGGGGCGCCGACCAGGGGTACTTCGTCATGCTCTCGGACGCCAAGGAGGGCGATGCCGGCCTGCGGCTGTCCGCCCTGGTCGGTTCGTCCGACGGTTTCGCCATAGCCGAAGCGGATCTGCGGATTCGCGGCCCGGGCGAACTGATTGGCACGAGGCAGAGCGGTTTGGCCGGCTTTCGCCTTATCGACCTCGGGAAGGACCTTGAGACGCTCGTCAAGGCGAGAAAGACGGCGGCGGAGCTTCTCGAAGTCGATCCGGAACTGTCCAGGCCAGGGCATCTTCCGCTCCACCGCGAATTGGTCCGGCTATACGGCAAGAAATGGGACAGGGTGGCTGGTTCGTAAAACCGCGTTTTCACTTGGCAGGAAATGCATAGTACATTATAAATAGGTGTTCCACTTTTACCGGACGCGACAGCGCGTCCTCCGGTTCGCGATGGCACGCGGCTGCAAATGGAGAACGTACTACATGGACCTCGACAGCATAATTCGCTCGATTCCGGGATTCCCGAAGCCTGGCATCGTTTTCAAGGATAACACCCCGGTTTTGGAAGACCCGGCGGCGTTTCGCTACACCCTCGATTGGTTATGCGATACGTTCAAGGACAGCGGCGCCGTCAAGGTCTGCGCCGCCGAGGCGCGCGGGTTCATGTTCGCCGCAGCCATCGGCTACAAGATGGGCTGGGGCGTTGTGCCTATCCGGAAACCGGGCAAACTGCCGTGGAAAACCCTGTCCGAATCCTACGAACTCGAATACGGCACCGCCGTCCTCCACATTCATGAGGACGCGGTCAAACCAGGCGAACGCGTCCTTGTCGTCGACGACCTCCTCGGTACCGGCGGCACGGCCGAGGCCATGGTCAAACTGGTGGAACGGCTCGGCGGGGTGGTGGCGGCGATGGGCTTTTTGGTCGAACTCGACTTTCTCCACGGCCGCGACCAACTGGCGAAATACCGGGTGGAATCCCTGGTGCATGTCGCCAGCGAGGAGTAAAGCCTGTTCACCTGGTGACGAGGCATCGGAACGGATTCATAACGCGTGAGGGAAGGGTGTATGCATACGATAGAGGAAAGAAAGAAGGCCTGGCGCCGTCTCGCTTCCGAACAGTTTTCGCTGGTTACCCGGTACGCCCGGCGCCGGCTCGACCATGCCATTTCCGAAAAGGTGGCGGAACTGGTTGAAACGCGCAGTTCGCGGACCCTCCTCGGCTTTGCCTGCATGCCGGACGAGCCCGACCTTTCCACCTATTTCCGCCACTGGCTCGAAGCCGGCGGCCGATTGGCGCTTCCGGTCTGGGAAGGCGGCGCCACCATGCAACTCCGCTACGTCACGAACCTGGACGAAGAACTCCATCCCGGCCGGGGCGGCATTCTTGTGCCGATGGCCGGTCTTCCGGATGCCGAGCCGGGGGAAATCGACCTGGCGGTTGTACCGGGCCGGTTCTTTTCGGAAAATTGCGACCGGATGGGCAGGGGAGCCGGATGTTACGACGCCCTGTTCCGGGGCAACCCGAAAATGGCCCGGGTCGGCGTTGCCTATGATTTTCAAATTTACCCGGAAGTACCGGTCGAAGACGGCGACGAGTCGATGGACATGGTTGTCACGCCGTCCCGGCTTATCATGAAAAAGAACGACGACAGCGCCGCGACCAACGCCAGCGGCAGATGGAATGTGAAGAATATATATATATGAGTGGCAGTTCCCTGATACTTTCGCTTGAATCATCGTGCGACGAAACAGCCGGCGCCATCGTCCGTAACGGCCGGGAGGTCCTGGCACAGTTCGTCGCCAGCCAAATAGATCTTCACCGCGCCTACGGCGGCGTTGTTCCGGAAGTGGCGTGCCGGGCGCATATGGAATGTCTCCTGCCCGGCGTCGACACGCTTCTCCGGGAAGCGAATGTCCGGCCGGACGACCTGGACGCGGTCTCCGTCACCAACCGTCCCGGCCTTATCGGGGCGCTTTTGGTCGGTGTATCGGCCGCGAAGGCGTTGGCGTTCGGCTGGCAAAAGCCGCTTATCGGCGTCGACCACATTGAAGGCCACATCGCCGCCGCCGGCCTGAACGAACCGGAACTGGCGACGCCGTATATTGCCCTTGTGGTGTCCGGCGGCCATACCAACCTCTACCTGGTCGAAGACAGCCGCCAGGGTGTCGGCGACATGACCTGCCTCGCCTCGACCCTGGACGACGCCGCCGGCGAAGCGTTCGACAAGGCGGCGAAGCTTCTCGGCCTCGGTTTCCCGGGCGGCCCGCGCATTGAAAAGGCGGCGGTTGGCGGCAACCCGAAAGCCTATTCATGGAAAAACGCCTGTCTCCCGCCGGACGGGGAAAACTTCTCGTTCAGCGGCCTTAAGACCGCCGTCATGTATGCGGCTCGCGGCCGGGCCGGACGGAAGGGTCCGCTCCTTCTCGACGAGGCCGGCGTCAAGGACGCGGCCGCGTCGTTCCAGGAAGCGGTCACCCACGCGCTGGTTGAACGGGCCATCGCCGCCGCCGCGAAGCACCGGGTGAAATGGCTCGCCCTCGGCGGTGGCGTCGCCGCGAACGGCTACCTCAGGGCCGCGCTCGAACAGGCGGCGAAGGAACGCGGCATCCGGGTGGCGATACCGCCGATGTCCCTCTGTACCGACAACGCGGTGATGAGCGCCGCCAGGGCGCATGTCCTGTTTACTGCCGGCGTCCGGGACGAACTCGACCTCGAGACAGTGGCGCGGTAGGCGACAGTTCGTTCGGCCGAAGCCGAATAGTTTAAAGCCCTGTTGCACCGGGTTGAGATTTTTTCGAAGTGTTCGCAGGTTTCGTTTTTTGAAAGTTCAGATGTCCATGTCTATGATGGTTGCGTCACTGGCCAGCGGGTCGTCGGGGAATTCGTATTATATCCAAGGCCCGGAAGGGGCGGTCCTGGTCGACGCCGGGCTGTCCGGCCGGCGGCTGGTGGAAAATATCGTCGCCGCCGGTGGCGATCCGGGCCTGGTCAAGGGCATCATCGTCACCCACGATCACCATGACCACGTGTCCGGTGCCGGCGTCCTCCAGCGGAAACACAATTGGAAGCTGTGGATGACAAAAGGCACCTACGCCGCCGCCAGCCACAAGCTCGGCAAGGTGACGGTGGATACGGTGTCCGGGGAGACGGGACTGCTCGCGGCCGGGTTGACGTTCCACTTTACCCCGACGCCCCATGACGCGGCCGAACCGATAATGGTGGCGGTGGAGCGGGACGGTCACCGCTGCGGGATTTTCACCGATCTGGGACATGTCTTTCCTGGACTTGGCGAGTGGCTGGACAGCCTCGACCTGGTCTTTCTGGAAAGTAATTACGACCCCGACATGCTGGCCCGGAACCGCCGCTATCCGCATCCCCTGAAGGCGCGCATTCGCGGACAGCACGGTCACCTGTCCAATACCGAGGCGGCGGAACTGATCCGCGATCTTCCGGGCGACCGGTTGCGGCGGGTGGTCCTGTCCCATCTGTCCAAGGAAAACAACACGCCGGACGTGGCCCGGAACAGTTTTACCCGCATCGTCGCCGACCGGATGAAGGCATGCGGCATGCTGGTCGGCGTTGCGCCACGGGACACGGCGATGCGGTTGTTTCAGGTGACGGCATTCTGAAAACATCCTGATACACGGGAAAGGACGACCACCAGGAGCAATGGAATCATCCAACGAGTCACGTGAGGATGTTCTCCACGTACCCAATCTTTTCGACTACTTCTGCCAACGCACCGCCGAAGACATGCGGACGCGGGGCGGCACTGTTGACGACGCTCCGGCGACCTCCTTCGCCGGGCTCATCATCACCGTCCTGATGGCGTTCGCCTTTTATGTTTTTGGAAAACCGGCGCTGGCGAAAGCGGCGTTTGTCTTCTTTGGCGTGCTGCTCCTCTGGACCGTATGGGGGGTGGTTATCCGTTCCACCGAACGGGTCGGACAGAAGGCGGACAACATCAAGGCCGGCGTCTTCCCGGCCGCGTCGGCGCCGTTTGTCCTCGCCCGTTTGAAATGGTGGAACCACCTCATAGTCCCGCTCCGCTGGGGTCGCCACAGCCGCCTGTTCGACCGCCGGGGCAAGCTGGAGCGGAAGATCGAAGAGGTGCAGAAGCGGCTGGACGAACAGATCGCCGCCGGTGCGGCCGGCACCGCCGAGTTCCAGCCGGCCACGGACGAGGAAGTCATCACCCTCGCCAATTCCATCAATCAATTTCCCGAACGGACCAGTTACGAAACAGAAGCCGGCGCCATCGCCGAGCCGGTTCTCCGCCTCCGGGCGGAACTTCTCCTCTACCAGGCGCTCCACTACAAGATTCTTGAAATGTCGGACAAGCTCGACCGCATCGAGAAATTGACCGTCGTCTTTCAGAACGTCAGCCCGGAAGACCTGTCCCAGGTCGTGAACGAAGCCATCCAGATGCTCGAGGAACGGCGCATCCTTGTCCTCAACGTCGACAAGGTCGATCCGGACGACTTCATCGACCTCGTTTCCGTCCGCACCGCCTAAAGCATTCCACGAAATCCAGTCAAGGCATTAAACGTTTTTAATCGCTTCGCTTTAACGCGATAACGCCTGGCGAGCGTTTCCACTCTTGCGTTTTCCCCCTTCTTGCCGTATCCTCGGCCCTGCATCCTACCAGTACTTTCCGAAAAGACGCCCGACCCGGGCGCAATCCAAGAAGAG
>JAJBTL010000396.1 GCA_020860865.1 Planctomycetota bacterium
GGTGACGTAAATCATGGTTGTGGCGAGTTGCTTGTGGAGGTTGGCGATTTCGATGCGCATCTTGACCCGGAGCGAGGCGTCGAGGTTCGACAGCGGTTCGTCGAAGAGGAACACGGACGGCTTCCGGACAATGGCCCGGCCGATGGCGACGCGCTGGCGTTGGCCGCCGGACATCTCCTTCGGCTTCCGGTCGAGGAGTTCCTCGATACGGCGGACGCGGGCTGCTTCGCGGACCGAGTCGGCGATGCGGGACTTGTCGAAGCCGGTTTGCTTGAGGCCGAACGCCATGTTTTCGTACGCCGACATGTGCGGGTAGAGGGCGTAGGACTGGAACACCATCGCCAGGCCACGGGCGGCGGGCGGGATGTCGTTCACGACCTTGCCGTCGATTTTCAGGATGCCGTCGGTGATTTCCTCGAGGCCGGCGATGAGGCGGAGAAGGGTCGATTTGCCGCAGCCTGACGGCCCGACAAAGACGATGAACTCGCCCGACTTGATTTCCATGCTGACGCCCTTGATGACGTCGGTGGTGCCGAAGCGCTTTTTCACATTTTCGAAAACGATGCCTGCCATGATGTCTCCCCTGTTTCATTTATGATGTATGATTTTTGATTTATGATTTCGACTGAGTACTACCCGGTATTTTTCCCTAGCCCTTGACCGCACCGGCGGTGAGCCCGGCGACGATTTTCCGTTGGAAAATCAGGACGAGGACGACGAGGGGGATAGTGACCACGACGGACGCCGCCATAATTTTTCCCCACGGGAGCTGGTTCATGACCGATCCGCTGATTTGCGAAATGGCGACGGTGACTGTCCGGGAGTCCTCGGTCAAGGTGAAGGTGAGGGCGAAGAGGAACTCGTTCCAGGCCGAGATGAAGGCGAGAAGGCCGGTCGTGACCAGGGATGGCCACATCATCGGCATAAACACCTTGAAGACGATGGTCCACGGTTTGGCCCCGTCCATGACGGCGGCTTCCTCGATTTCCTTCGGGAGATCCCGCATAAACGTCGTCAGCACCCACACCGTGAACGGGAGCGTCAGCACCATGTTCGCGAGGATGAGCCCGGGGAGGCGGTTGAAGAGGCCGAGGTAGCGGAGAAGTTCAAAGAGACCTGACAGGACCGCCACCTGCGGGAACATCGACACGCTGAGAATGGTCAGAAGTAACAGGCCTTTTCCCTTGAACGACACCCGGGCCAACGCGTAACTGGCGGTGACGCTGAGAAACAGGGAGAGGATGACGACGCCGGTGGCGACGATGACCGAGTTCAGGATGTTGGTCGGGAACGAGCCGACGGTGAACACCTCCCGGTAGTTTTCCCAGGTAAGGGACGACGGCCAGTACTCGACCTTGAACAGGTCGGCGCCGCCCTTCAGGGACGAGATGACGGCGTAGTAGAAGGGGAACAGGGACGCTGTCACGATTATGGCGACGATGATGGCGAACACGGCTTTTCCAGTCGTACTGCGCATGGCTAGTCCTTTCCGAGTTTCGAACGGGTGAGCTTCAGGTAGACCAGCATGAGGATGCCGATAGTGAGGAAGAGGAGGGTCGACGCGGCCGAACCGTAGCCGACTTCCTGGAAGTCGATAAGCTGCTGGCGGGCGTAGACGGACATTGACATCGTCGCCTTGCTGCCGGCGGTGAGGACGTAGATGAGGTCGAAGACGCGGAGGGCATCGAGGAGCCGGAAGATGACGGCGACGACGATGACCGGCCACATCAGGGGAAGGGTCACGTAGAGGAACGTGTTCAGGGGCTTGATACCTTCGACCCGGGCCGATTCGTAGCAGTCGGTCGGCAGGGACTGGAGACCGGCCAGGAGGAGAAGGGCCATGAACGGCACTGTTTTCCACACGTCCACCATGATGACGGCCCAGGTGGCGTAGGACGGATCGGCGGTCCAGGGAATGCCGGTGGAGATGATGCCGAGTTTCATCAGGATGTCGTTTATTATGCCAAACTGGTCATTCAGCATCCAGTTCCACATGCGGGCGGAGACGATGGTCGGGATGGCCCACGGTACAAGGATGGCGGTGCGGAGAAGGCCTTTTCCGGGGAAATTGACATTCAGGGCCATGGCGATGGCGAGGCCGAGGACGGTCTCGGCCGTCACGGAGACGACGGCGAAGCGGATGGTGTTCCAGACGGACAGCCACCAGTCCGGGTCGGCGAGGAGGCCGAAATAACCGGCTTCGTCCCAATCGAGATAGTTGGCGAGGCCGACGAATTTCGCCGCCGCCAGGTCGGACAGTTGGGCGTCGGTGAAGCCGAACCAGATGGTCCGAACGAGCGGCCAGCCCGCCACCGCCGCCAACACGACAAGCATCGGCAGAAGGAACAGCCAGGCGGTCCGGGTGCGGAGCCTTCGCATTCGGGTATAGCGAAGTCCCGTTTCCACAGCGGCGCTTTCCATGGGGTCTCCTTGTCAATTCGCACTGCGAGGTAAAACGACAACTCGCCTGTCCGGAATAGCGTCAAGGGACGCTTCCGGGCCGGGCGGGAATAATCGTGGTTTTTGTTATAAAGTCACTCTCTTAGCGTGTGTCATGGACGCGACAGCGAGGGTCAGTTCCAGCCGTCCTGGCCAAGGCGCGTCAGTTCGGTTTCGAGTGTTTTGACGCCGTCCTCCGGCGCCACCTGTTTCGACAGGATATCGTGGACCGTTTCGTAGAATGCCGTCGTCACCCGGTCGTATTTGCCGCCGGTCTGGCGGACCGGCCTGGCCACCGTCGCGGTGAAGAATTCCTGAACCGCCATCGGGATGGCCCGGCGGATCTTCGGGTCGAAAAACAGGGACGTCACTGACGGGATGTGGTTGTCGGTCAGACAGAACTTCTTCTGGCCAAGCGGCCCGGTCAGGTAAAACACGAGATCGGCGGCGGTCTCCCGGTACCGGGAATGCTTGGACACCGCCAGCGCCCAGCCGCCGGACACGCCCGGTGACGGCCCGTTCGGCGTGCCTTTCGGCACCGGCATGACCCCGACCCGGCCCCGGACCGGGCTGTCCCCGGCCTGAAGGTACGGCCAGACATACGGCCAGTTCCGAAGGAAAACGGCGCGGCCGCCCTGGAAGAATTTCCGGCTGGCCTCTTCGTTCATGTCGAGGACGTCCGGGGGGCAAAGGGTGCCTATCCAGTCCGCCGCCATCCGGAGGGCGGCGACGGCGTCCGGATTGTTGATGGTGACGGCGCCGTCCTCGTCCACGATGGTGCCGCCGCCGTGGGCGTAGATCCATTCGAGGGCGCAGCAGGTCAGGCCTTCGTAGCGGGCGCCCTGAAAGACAAGGCCCCAGATGTCCGCGTCGCCACTGGCGCGTTCGGCGGCGACGACGGTGTTGGCGCAGTCTACGAGGCGGCTCCAGGTAAACGGGAGCGGCAGGTTGTACTTGTCCAACAGGTCTTTCCGGTAGAACATGACGCCGGCGTCGACAAACTGCGGCATGGCGACGAGGCGGCCGCCTATTGTGTAGTTGTCGATAACGCCCGGAAGGTGGAGCTTTTCGAGGCCGGCCATATAAGCCCGGAGATCAACAAGGTTCGGCGCCACCATCGCCGTCCAGGCCTGGTCGACGTTGTAGATGTCGATGTCCTGGTTGCCGTCCTCGAGGAGTTTTCGGTAGAGCGGCAGCACTTCGGACGACGAGTCGTGGGCGGTCAGGAGGCGGACGCTGTTCCCGGTCGTTTCCTCCCAGTCCGCGATGACGCTCCGGAGGGCGTCCAGCTGGCTTGGGTTGCAGTACATCGTCAGTTCGACCGCAACGGCCGGGGCCGGGACGGCGGCGAGAACCGCGAGGATACAGGCGAACAGTGGGGTTATGGCGGTCCGGAAAAGTGCCGACCCGGAACGGCCTCTGTCAATTCTCCGCATGATGTAACAGTACCAGCAATTCGGGAGTGCTCAACGCTTTTAATAGTTTTAATCGCTTATTAAACTTTCCAAATTCGTAAGTGGGGAAGGGCAGGAGGTTTCAATAAACCGGAAATCGACTCGAGGCGTTGATGAAACAGGAGAAAATGAGCGGGAAACAGGATCTTTTGGAAGACGGGAGAGGGTAATCAAAACACCTTCCGGTACGAATGCCCCGGCCGGCCGACCGACCCGTACTCGATATGCATCTCCACTTCATTGAGGGACACCAGGTGTTCCATATAGCGGCGGACCGTGACCTTGGACAGTTTGAGGGCGTCGGCCAGTTCCTGCTGGGTGATGGTGACGTCCTTGCACTTGTCGATATAAGCGCGGACCCGGGCCAGGGTTTCCTTGTGAAGGCCCTTGACGACGCGGGCGCTTTCCGCATTGGGCATGGATTTTATAAATGCGTCCAGTTTTTCCTGGGTGGTGGTGTCGGACGACTGGAGCGTCTCCCGGAACTGCCGGTAGTTTTCCAGTGCTTCCTTGAACCGGGCGTAGCTGAACGGCTTAATCAGGTAGTCGAACAGGCCGAGCTTCATCGCCCGGTTAATCATGACGGTGTCGTTGGCGGCGGTGAGGAAAATGACGTCGACGAGGTTGCCGCCACTCCGGAGGGCGGAAAGAAAATCGAGGCCGTTCATCATCGGCATGAAGATGTCGAGAATGACGAGGTCGATGTCGTTGTCCGGATCGTCGATGCGCTCTTTCGCCTCGACGCCGTTCCGGGCCTGGGCGGCGACCTGGAAGCCGTCCATGGTGTCGATGAACCGGCAGTTGTAGTTCATCACCATCGGGTCGTCTTCCACCACCATTACCTTGATCATGGTTGCTCTCCCGATTCCCGTGGAATTGTAATCGTAAAGACGGTGCGGCCGGGATTCGATTCTACCAGAATCTCGCCGCCGAGCAACCGCACCGCCCGTTTCACCAGATAGAGGCCGGTGCCCCGGCCCTCGCCCTTGGTCGAGAATCCCCCTATAAAAATCGACTCCATCGTCTTCTGCCCAATGCCGGGCCCGTTGTCCCGGATGGTGACGGTGATGCGGTCGTCCGCGTCCCGGATGGCGAGATGGATTTCCCGGGGCGCCGGTCCGCCCCGGACCGATTCGATGGCGTTGTCGACGAGGTTCCCGATGATGGTGACGAGTTCGTGCGCCACCGCCGGATCGGCGATTTCAGCGAGGCCCGACGATGGGTCCACCGTCAGGTCGACGCCCTGTTCCGAGGCCGCGTTGATTTTCCCGAGAAGGAGGCCGGCCAGCATCGGGCTCTTGAGGGAATGCATAAGCTGGCGGTCCAGGTGGCCGTGCCGGGCCTGGGTGCCGAGGATGAACTCCTTCGCCGCCTCGTAATCGGCCAGTTCCAGCATGCCGAGAACGGCCTGGAGTTTGTTCGAAAACTCGTGGGAGGTGGCCCGGAGCGCTTCAACGAGCTGGCGGATGCCGACCAGTTCCGCCGCCATCCTGACGAGTTGCGTCCGGTCCTGGAGCGTTTCGACCACGCCGGTGACCCGGCCCTTGTCGATTATCGGCACGATATTCGAGATGATGACCCGATCACCCACGCGCTGCTCGTAGTCGAACCGTGGTTCACCCGATTCGATAACCTCCTGGACGGCGGTGTCCGGCATGATGGTGTCGATGTCCAGGCCCTGGAGATCGGCGTCGCCGATGCCGAGGAGGCGGCGGGCGCGGTCGTTCGCCATGAGGACGGCGCCGTTGTGGTTGATGGCGAGGACGCCTTCGTGGATGGCCTCAATCATGCCGGCGTGCTCGTGGTAGAGCTGGACGATCTTCTCCGGTTCAAGGCCGAGAAGGACCGACTTGATGCGCCTGGCCTGATAGACGGCGCCGATGCCGCCGAGGCCGAGGCCGGCCAGGAGGAAGATGGCGGCGGCGATATAGAGTTGGCGCCGTTCATCGTCCAGCTTCGCCAGCATGGCGCCGACCTCGACATAGCCGACCTGGCGACCGCTCTCGAAGACCGGCACATAGACCCGGAGCATGTCGCCGTAGAGGGTGCGGGTGGCGTCGGTGTGGCGGAGGCCCTTTTGGACGACAGTGGCGGTGGCCGGGTCGTCGTGGCGGAGGCCGAGGAGGAAGTTGTTCGGGTTCGAATACATCCGCCCGTCCATATCGGCGACGATGATGGAATCGACCCGGGTTCCGGAGTCGGTGATTTTATGGACCCGGTCCTGGACCTGCCCGTCGAACGGCGACAGGACGAGGCCGGACCGCACTTCCGGAAGACCGGCGACGATGTCCGCCACTTCGAACAGGTCCCGTTCGAGTGATCCCCGGGACTTCCAGGCCAGCATGGCCAGGGTCAAGGCCAGGGTGACGGTGGTGGCGACAAGGATGGTGCCGAGGGACCAGAGGACAATTCGCGTCTGGAGCCGCATGGTTCGTTCCTCCCGGGGGTCCGCGTGTCCCGCCCGCGCCCAGGCGGGACGCGTTCACCGCCGCGTCGCGGCGTCTTCCCGCAGTTCGACATACAGTTGGCGCCGCCACGTTTCCGCCGCGTTCCGGTTCATGGCCAGTTCGGCCAGGAGGAGGGCGGGGGCGTCCCGCTCCGGCGCCGGACAGAGCGGCGCATGGACGCCTTTAATGCAGTCTTCATTATAATCAAACGGGTAGAGGCGGCAAACAAGCGGGCGGATGTCCGGCGGCAACCGGCAGCCGTCGCCGCCGAGGAAGACGCAGTCGCCGTTCCCGTCGTGGGCGAGGACGATGCGCACCGGTTCCATAAACGTCTCCGACCAGGCCGCGTCGAGATGGAGGG
>JAJBTL010000028.1 GCA_020860865.1 Planctomycetota bacterium
GGCAGGTGCGGCACCCACGCGGGGTCCGCACTTGTTTTGCCGACTTCCCCATTTTTCCGGACCGCGTTGGTTCGTGGCCGGGCCGGAAGGAGTACCAGGTACGTAATCCATCGCCTGGTATACGTAAGAATTTGCACCGAATAGTCAGTAAATAGAGTAATTTTCGGGCAGAAGTTGACAACGCCTTGACTTCGGTCCACGCATTCCTAGAATAGGCAACTATGCCTTCCCTGATTCCACGAAGGCATGAACGGACGCGCCGGCAGTCGCCAGTTCCGCCTTTCAACCGGTCAAGCGTCCCGGTTTTTCCGTAAATCGATAGGCAACAAGACCATTTGTGGTAGCGCGGAGGGATGACCCGCCGCGTCCGGACCTTCTCATGCCTTGTGCGGTATGACGGCATGGTTGTCCGCCGGCGCGATTGTGTACCGCCCGGCAGGTTATTTACGAAATACCTTACATCAAAGAAACCATTCGCCCACCGGCGAACTGCATAGAGGAGTAAAGACATGGCTGACGGACCCGAACTCGTTCTCCAACCGCCCTCACCCGAACTGGCCCAGAGGATCGCCGATACCCTGCGCTTCCTTTCCGCCGATCAGGTGCAAAAGGCCAACTCCGGCCACCCCGGCCTGCCGATGGGCTCGGCCGAGATTGCCGCGACCCTTCTGACCCGGCACCTCCGCATCGACCCGAAGGACGACAAGTGGGCCAACCGCGACCGCTTCGTCCTCTCCGCCGGCCACGCATCGGCCCTGTTGTATTCCATGCTCCACCTGGTCGGCTACCTGACGATTGAGGACCTCCAGGGCTTCCGCCAGCTAGGCAGCCGCACCCCCGGCCACCCGGAACACGGCGAGACCCCGGGCGTCGAAGCGTCCACCGGTCCCCTCGGCGCCGGCTTCAGCATGGCGGTCGGCATGGCGACGTCGGAACGGATGCTGGCGGAACTTTTTAACACGCCGAAGTTCGACATTATCGACCATTACACCTACGTCCTCACCGGCGACGGCTGCCAGATGGAAGGCACGGTCTACGAAGCGGGCAGCCTGGCCGGACACCTTGGCCTCGGCAAACTCATCGTCATCTACGACGCCAACGACATAACCATCGAAGGCACCACTTCCCTCGCCTTTACGGAAAACGTGGCCGAACGTTACCGGGCCATGGAATGGCATGTCCAGGAGATCAACGGAAACGACCTCCAGGCCGTCGACGCCGCCATCGTCGCCGCCAAGGAGGAGAAGACACGGCCAAGCATTATCGTCGCCAAAACCGTCATCGGCCGTTTCGCGCCGAATAAACAGGGTTCCCACAGCGCCCACGGCGAACCCCTCGGTGCCGAGGAACTGGCCGCCGCCAAAGCCGCCAGGAACTGGCCGGCCGAGGACTTCACCGTTCCGCAGGATGTCGCGGATTACTTCGATATCCGCCGTGGCGAATGGCTGGCCATGCGCCAGGAGTGGAACGAGATGTACGCGGCTTATGACAAGAAACACCACTCCACCGCCCGCGAACTGGCCCGCGTCCTTTCGGGCGAGTTGCCGAAGCAGTGGAAAAACGCCATGACCGAGTTCCCGGCCGGCACCGCCGTCGCCACCCGGGCGGCCGGCGGCACGGTGATGAACCAGCTCGGCGCGGTCATCCCGGAACTGGTGGGCGGCGCCGCCGACCTCGCTCCGTCGACGAAGACCGAAATCAAGTCCGGCGCCAACCCGGACTTCATCGGCCGTGGGTCGTTCCTCGGCCGGAACATCCATTTCGGCGTCCGCGAACACGCCATGGGCTGGTTCACGAACGGCATGGCCCTCCATGGCGGGTTTATCCCCTACTCGGCCACCTTCATGGTGTTCCATGACTTTATGCGTCCGGCGGTGCGGTTGTCCAGCATGATGAATCTCCGGAACATCTTCATCTATACCCACGACTCCATCGCCGTCGGCGAGGACGGCCCGACCCACGAGCCGGTGGAACAACTGGCCACCCTCCGCGCCCTGCCGGGCCTCAGCGTCTGGCGGCCGGCCGATGCCAACGAAACGCTTTACGCCTGGCAGGCCATGCTTGAGAAAAAGACCGGCAGCCACGCCATCTGCCTGTCCCGCCAGAACCTGCCGGTCCTTGACCGGACCCGTTACGCCGCCGCCCGGGAGACGTTGAAGGGGATGTACATCCTCGACACCGATACCGAACGTTCGGCCGAGATTCTCATCATCGCCAGCGGCAGCGACGTCCACCTCGGCCTTGCCGTGGCGGAAAAGCTCAAGGAAGCGGGCCGGGCGGTGCGGGTGGTGTCGTCCCCGTGTATCGAGGTGTTCAAGACCCAGGCCGAAGGCTACCGGAAGAAAGTGTTGCCGAAGCGCCTTAAAAAGCGTCTCGTCATCGAATCCGGCGTCGTCCAGGGCTGGGAAGGCGTGCTTGGCGACTCCGGCATCTTTATCGGCATTGACTCCTACGGCCTGTCCGGCAAGGCGGAAATGGTCGCCGAAAAGCTCGGCATGGCGGTCCCGGCCGTGATGGCGAAAATCGAGGAAGCGGGCTGGTAATCTTCCCATAACCATATCAAAGCCGATCCAACCGTACCGCTGGTGTTCCGGTGGTACGGTTTTTTATTGATAACGGCCGATGTCATGGCCGCCGTGAGGGCATGGTCTCGCAATCGGGACAGCCGTTTTGTATACTGGGAGTACCTAAGTCTACCCAAACCGTGCACGGCGCCTGTTCGATCCGAACATTCACCGGATACGCCGCAGCGCACGGCCAAGGCGGAGTCATTACCCGATGGTCAAACGGCTTGTCCGCAGCCTGGTTGTTCTCCTCGTCCTCCTTCGGCCAGCCATGGCCGGAGAGACCGGCGTCACCATCGAACGCGGGGACGGCGCCGTCGCCGTCGCCGACCGCGACCGCATCGCCAGGACCATCTACCGGCACGACTTCGAAAACTTCCGGGACCCGGACAGCGGCCGTCTCCTCCCCGAGTCCGCCGCCATCGGCACCACGGGCTGGCCGGACTTTTGGGAACCCATCCGCGCCGTCGGCTACCCGGAATACCTCATCCCCACCGTCCGTATCGAACCGGACGACAGCGGGTTCATCCCCGGCAGTTACCGGGACATCCCGAACCGGGCCCTCCGCATGGACTTCGACGGCACCCGGCTCGGCCTCCGGACCCGCATCCCCGTCCCCATCGACCCGACCCTGGCCTATGAATATTCCATCATGATCCGGGACCTGAACTTTCAGGGCGCCCGCATCCGCACCGGCATCGACTGGATGCGCATCGAAGCGGCAGCCAGTTCCGTCCTCCGCTCCGACACCATCCCCGGCGTCGACACCGGGCAGGAGGACTGGCCGGTCACCCCCTACCGCATGCTCGTGAACGATCCGCCGCCCGAGGCCAACGCCGCCCGGATCTTCTTTATCCTCGACCGAGACCCCGGCAGTATCGGCGGCGGCTATCACGGGAGCGTCTGGGTCGACAACGTCACCCTCCGGCCCCTCCCGAAAATCCATATAGAAGCGCCGCGCCAGGCCGGGAACGGCCGCGTCATCCCGGTCCGCTACGCCGGCCTGTTCGACAATGTCCCCGACCCGAACAACCCGGGTTATTTTCGCGGCAAACGCTACACCAGGATGGTGGAAATCACCGATGTCTACGGCCAGCCGATGACGTCGGACCCGGGCCGGCGACTGCCGGTTCAGGCCGACGACGACGGTTTCGCGGTGGAGGACATCGCCTTCCCCCGGGAACGGTACGGCGTCTACTACTTCAACATCCGCCTCTACGACGCCGACGACCGCCTCGCCACCGACGTTATACGTTCCGTCGCCGTCATGCCGCCGGAGCGGCCGCGGGACGGCATGGCGCTCCATTCGTCCAGCCCGACCTTCGGCGTCCGGGCCGGCATCATCCCGGACGGCATCCTGGAATCGCCCGGCCTCCTCCGCCGCATACTCGAGCGGTCGGGCGTCCGCATGACCAAGGTGGTGCCGTGGCAGGATTCGTATAACAATGTCGGCGAAAATACGCCGTACTATCTTTCCCTGGTGGACGAAATCCGTACCCTCCGCTCGGCCGGCATCAATGTCACCGGGGTGGTCCGGCCGCCGTCCGGCATGTTTGGGGAAGGCACCCTTTTCGACGCCGCCGCCACCTATCCGGACCGTCTCGCAACCATCCTCTCCGAGGCCGGCCGCCACCTCGGCCTGTTCATGGACGGCTGGCAGTGGGGCGACGACAACGATCCGTCATTCGCCACCATCCCGGCCGGGACCAATCTGAAAAACCTCACCGGCACCCTCCGGAACTTCGCCGGCGGCATGCCCATCGTCGCCAGCGTCAACCTCGGGGAGACCGGCCAACCCGCCTTCCCCGACCCGGTCGCCACTATCGAAGGCTTTTTACGGGACGTCATCCCGGCCGGGCAATTGTGGCCGGCGGCGGCGCCGCTGTTCCCCTGGCTGTTCGAACCGTTTTACCAGGAGCGCGGCCTCATCTATCCCCCCGCCCGCCTGTCCCGGCTGGCGCCGCCGCCGCCGATGGACCGGCTGGAGGAACAGGCCCGGCTGGCGAACCGCTCCAACGCCTGGTTGTCACTTGAACCGTACCGCGCCCATGCCCACGAGCCCAACGCCGCGTCGGAACGGGTCCAACTGGAAGACCTCATGATCCGGACCATCTACGCCACGGCAATCAAGCCGGAGGTGGTGTTCCTGGGCGATCTGTTCGACCCGGAACGCGGCCTCCTCCGCCGCGATGTCATGGGCGGCAACACCCTGGAGACAATGGCCAGGCCGTCGTTCCTGGCGGTCGGGACCATGTCGGCCCTCCTCGAGGGGACGGAATACCTTGGCCAACTCTATCTCCTGCCGCCGTTCGAGGCCCATGTCTTCCGCCATCCCGGAACAGACCAGTCCGTCATCGCCATCTGGCTTCACGACGCCCGTAATGAAATGAGGATGGAACGGGTGGAAATCGCCAACGGCCCGGCCCTGGAACAGGTGGACTGGGCCGGGAACAGCACGCCGCTCGGGCAGTCGTTCCCGGTCCACCGGGTGCCGTCATTTATCACCGGCCTACCGGCCGGGCTGGCCCTGACCCGGATGAGCGTCCGTATCGATCCGCGCCTCCCGGTAAAGGCCCAGAACCGGCGTCAGAACCAGATGATCGAGGTCGTCAACCATATGACGCGCCAGACCCCGCTTATGCTCAGGCTGAAATATGCCGCCCGCCTCCCGGAAGGCGGGATGGAAAACAACTGGATGGTCCAGCCGGAAGAACTCCGGATAAACCTGGCGCCGCTGTCGCCACAACTCGAACCCGGCCGCCTCCGCTACGTCGTTTCCCCAGACCCGAACAGCCAGATCCAGGAGGCGGCGCCGAACCGGACGGACGCGAGCGGCTTGAAGATTGCCCAAGTGAACGCCAGCATCAACTCGTCGCCGCCGGCGGATATCCTGTTCTACCTGCCGTTCAACCTCCGGTCCGACATCGACGTCGAGGTCGAGAGGCTGGTCAGGGTCAACGATCCGAACTATGTCACGCTCCAGCTCCGGCTCCGCTGGTTCCCGCCCGAGGCGGAACGGCGGCGGGGAGAAATCAAGCTCACCCCGTACTTCCTCCGTCACGGCCAGATGAAGGAATCGGCGCCGTTCCCGGTGTCGGTGAAGGCGTCGGCAATGGAAGACCGGGGCAACCCGAACGCGCCGTTCGAATCGGTGGAACTGCGTATACCACGGCGGCCGCCGATGCGGACCTGGGTCGGGCTTGACGAAATGGGCGGCAGCAATTTTTACATCGCCGACGTGACCGATTTTATCCTGGCGGAATAATTCATCGATGACAACCGAATCACCAGACCCCGACCGAACCGGCGATGCCGGTTCCCTATGCGCTCCGGCAGCGACGACGACGGACAGCGCTGTCCCGTTCCCGGAAACTCTTGCCGCGTTCCGGGAAAATCCGCTTGGCCTCCTCGGCCGAATCCCCGGCGTCTGGCTCGTGGACAAGCCGTCCGGGCCGTCCAGCAACCTTGCCGTGGTGCGGGCGCGGAAGCGGCTCGGCCTGAAACGGGTCGGCCACGCCGGCACCCTCGACCCGCTGGCGTCCGGCCTCCTCCTTCTTCTCGCGGGCAATGCCACCCGGCTGTTCGACCATATGCAGGAATTCACTAAAACCTACACCGCCGGTTTCCGCCTTGGCGTCCGCACGGACAGCCAGGACATCACCGGCGTTCCGGTTCCGGATCATGTTCCGTCCCGTCGTCCGCCTCTCGACCGGGATGAAATCGTCGCCGCCCTCGCTCCTTTCCGTGGCACCATCAGTCAGGTTCCGCCCATGCACAGCGCTCTCAAACAGGACGGCCAGCCGTTGTACCGGCTGGCGCGGAAAGGCATCGTCGTGCCCCGGGAGGCCCGGGAGGTGACGGTGCATTGCCTGGAACTGGTCGAGTTCGACGGGACGGACGGGGTTGTCCGGATGGAGGCGTCGAAAGGGTTTTACGTGCGGACCCTTATAGACGCTCTGGGCGTTCGCCTTGGCACCGGCGCGGTGATGACAACGCTGCGGCGCGAGGCGATCGGGCCGTTCCGGCTGGACGGCAACATGGCCGGGGGCGATGAAACGGGGATTCTCCGGGACTTGTTCTAGGTTCTGTCTGAATTATCCGACGGTGCAATTTTCCGAAGCAAGCGCCTTA
>JAJBTL010000236.1 GCA_020860865.1 Planctomycetota bacterium
CACCGCCACCGCCTCCGCCTCCGCCTCCACCGCCATTGCCATTGTCACCATCTTCGTCGCCATCATCATCTTGCATAGAATCATCAATCTCACCCCGAAGACTTTCTACCATTAACATAATATCTGAATAGGTATAATTACCTGCGCCAGCAACTGAGTCATAATACTCCTTTTGTTTACCAAGCGTTGCTCTCATAGCAATCAGATACTTATATAAATCACTATTCTCCCATACTATAGGACTCTGCCCATTTAGTATTCTATGGTCATTCAAACGAGTATTTTCGTTTTCCATGTAGTCCATTAACTCATTAAGGGATTCTATCCTCGCTGAAAAATCCGGTCTTAAATGGTGTTCTGCTGCTGCAGACCACAAATTCATTGATGTTTCCACGATATCGTATATTAGTAATGCCTTTCTCCCCAATGGATGTAAGGAAGCAATGCCTCTGACGATTAGGTACAAGTCATTGAGTTCAAACTTAGCCTTTTTATAATTACTCATAGTTAAATCATACTGCATTTTCTCACGATCCAGCCTACTCAGCTCGGCGGGCAAATCATAAAAATACGGGGAGTTTTCATATGCAGGCGGATTCTTTCCCTGAAGTTTCTGATCTGAGGCGTAAGCATTGTACATCGCCTTGCTATTTACGCCGTACTCCCTTATCATTCTCTCTTCGTACTGAAAATCTCGATCAGGAACAACAAACTTGGCTACCGTTATTAAAGCAGTAAGGAAGTCATTTAGTTTTTCTCCATCATTAGGATCAAGAGGTTGTTCAGTGATTCTTTGCATGGAGGAGCGGGAGCTGCTAGGTAGTTGTTCGCTTAATACCGATGACATTATTTCCCCTTTTTAATTTAGCGTAGACTCTTCATGATAACGGTTCAACCAGTCAATATTCATCCGAATTTGTTTAACGGTGATCATCCTTTCTTTAATTTCATAAGGAGTCTCAGGAGGAGTTTCTCGTAGTATCACGTCGTTAATAGGATTAGTATACGCATCATACCTCTCCTTGTTCATTACCTCTAATCTAGCGTACAATTCTGGGTCATTACTTTGCTCTGCAAGAATCTCGTATTTAACATAAACATGGGCAACCAGCTTCATTAAATCGAACGCGTAATCCGCTAGGCATTCAGTGGATATACCTTCGAAATCCAAATCGGTCGGAAGTGGATAGGAAACGTTTCTTAAATCCGGCAACGAATTTTCACACTGTTTTGTTTCTACTCCATTTCTTTCCTGACTCAACTTAGAAACGAAGAAAATCAATAGAATTCCAACGATAAGAACGAGTAACAAAACCTTATTGCTTTTATTGATCATGATTCGTCCTGCTAAAGTTGATTCCTTACGATGGTTATATCTCCCGAAGTTAGATTACTTAGTTAATCTCAACATTATTGTCCACCTCCTTCCTTAAGCACTATCCAATGAAAGATAGTATCAGCGCCGATAATGACATGATAATAAAAACCACATTAAAGAGGGTAAAAATCGGTTTCTTTCTCACCAACGAGAATACGTAGAAATTGCTACATACAAATAAGGCGACCATTCTTTGGAGATTGCCTGTCAGACTGTCGGCGGCCCGTGACAGAGCGATTTGCGTCCCTATCATCATTAGCGGGAACATTTTATCGTCTGGATCTTCTTCCTTCGCCAACGGGCGGTAGGAGATGGCAGCTCTAATGAATTCTTTCTCTTTGTTATCCATCTCATATAGATCGACTTTTACAACGGCGATGAAAAGCAGACAGAACGCAGTTGTAATAATTATTAACCATCGCAGCCAACGCGCATTTAAGCATGATAATTCAGCACTATCTTTTTCCGCCATGACGATTATCCTCCTTTCTCCATGATGCGGAAGTCAACTAGGTGTTGCTTAGCCAACTATTTCAGTACCGTTTTAACCCGCTCGCTCACCTTTCCCGCAAACTCTCCTGTTTCGCCCTCAGTAACGGTGCCATGAAAAACTCTATTAACCTCCTTTCTCCTGTTGAGATTTCTGCGGTGATGGCCATTCCGGGGAGTAACTGGGTGAGGCGGCCGTCTACCATGAGGGAATTCTTGGCGAGGCTGAGGCGGGTTCGGTAGATGAGGCCTTGTTGTTCGTCCACGGTGGCGTCGCTGGCGACCGACTCCACCGTGCCTTCTATGACGCCGTACCGGGTGAAGGGGAAGGTGTGGATTTTTACCTCCGCTATCTGGCCTTCCCGGACGTAGCCGATGTCCTGGTTGCCGACGAACGCCTCCACTTCCAGGACTTCGTCCAGCGGGACCACCTCCATGAGGATTTCCGCTTCGTTCACGACGCCGCCGACGGTGTTGATGGCCATGCCTTTGATTATTCCGTCGACGGGACTGGCGAGGACCATCTTGGCGCCGATGTCGTGGGCCTTGGCCAATTCCTGTTCGAGGGTGCGTTCCTGGCGCTGGAGATCGTCGACCTGGGCGAGGACGTCGGAAAGGTTTTTGGCGTTGGTGGCGGCGATTTGGCGTTCGACACTGGTGATGGCGGATTGCAGTTGTTCGTTCCGGAATTTCTCCGCCTCGTGGGCGTGGAGTTGCCTTTGGCGCTCCTCTTCCAGAGTGTAGTACTCCATTTTCGTGACGACCTTCTGGTTGTAGAGGTATTCGAGGGCGTCAACGCGGGTCTGGAGAAGTGGCAGGGTGGCCTCGTATTGCTGGATGACGACGTCCGAGGTCCGTTGTTCCGAACGGCGTTCCGCCAGTTGTGATCGGAGCGTTTCTATATCGGCGGTGAGGGCGCGCCACTCTTCGTAGAGAAGCGGGATGTCGATGTTTCTCGCATCGTCCGCCATCATTTCCTCGACCCAGGGGAGGGACAGGGACGTCGGGTCTTCCGTGACCAGCCACTCGGCGAGGATTTCCCGGCGGGCGAGGCGGTGGACGACATAGGCCAGTTCGTTTTCCAGCCTGGACCGGTCGGCGAGGTTTTGCGTCTGGTCCAGTTCGACAAGCGGCTGGTTGGCCTGGACGACATCGCCGTCACGGACGAGGATTTTACTGACGACGCCTTTCTCCAACGGCTGGATGACCTTGACCTTGCCGCCGGGGATGATTTTCCCTTCGGCGGTGGTAATGATGTCGATTTTCCCGATAACCGCCCAGATAACGCCGACCAGGAAGATTGTCACCGTTAGCCAAAGAAGCACGCGCGGCGCCGGGTGCGGCGGCTTTTCCAGAACTTCCAACGACGGCGGCAGGAAGTCCTGAAGACTGCGGCTGACGCCGCGCTCGGACCATTCCGGGAGGCGTCGCCACAGTTTCGCAGGTGTTGTGACCATATCCTTAAAGTTCATAAGTATTGTTCCTTTTAACTGGCCTGGTGTTGTGCATCGGGTTCGCTGGCGAAGTTTTCCTGGGATTTGACCAAGTGGTAATACAGGCCTTTTTTGGCCATGAGCGCCATCGGGTTGCCGGCCTCGACCACCCTGCCCTTGTCGAGGACGTAGATGACGTGGGCGTTCCGCACCGCGCTCAGGCGGTGGGCGATGATGAAGACCGTCCGGCCGCGGCATATCGACGCCATGTTTTGCTGGATAACGCGTTCGCTCTCGTAATCGAGGGCGCTGGTGGCCTCGTCGAAAATAAGGATGCGGGGGTTTCCGGTGAGGACGCGGGCGATGGCGAGACGTTGGCGTTGGCCGCCGGAGAGATTGCCGCCGCGTTCGCCGACTTCGGTGTCGTAGCCCTGGGGGAGTTCGAGGATGAAGTCGTGGGCGCCGGCCAGTTGGGCGGCTTTGACGACGCGGTCGAGGGGCATGCCCGGATCGGAGAGGGCGATGTTTTCCCGGACGGTTCCGCTGAACAGGAAGTTTTCCTGGAGGACGACGCCTATATTCCGCCTGAGCCAGGCCGTATCGACAAGGGCGAGGTCGACGCCGTCGACGAGAACCCGGCCGGCCTCGGGGACGTAGAGGCGCTGGACCAGTTTGGTGAGGGTGCTTTTCCCGGATCCGGAGCGGCCGACGAGGCCGATGATTTGGCCCGGTTTGACGGTGATGTTCAGGTCGGTGAGGACGGTGGGGGCGTCCGGCCGGTAGCGGAAATTGACATGTTCGAATTTGACCTCGCCCTTGACGTCGGGGAGGCTGCCCTGGTCGGCGGCAACGCCGGATTCCTTTGGGGTGTTCAGGATGTCGCCAAGGCGTTTCAGGGAAATGCCTGCCTGCTGGAAGTCTTGCCAGAGTTGGGTGAGTTTGAGAATCGGGCCGCTGACCCGGCCGGCAAACAGGTGGGCGGCATAGGCGGTGAGGTCGCGGCCGGAATAGCCGTCGGCCTCGAGGGAGTAGGAGAAACTGCGGAGCGTCCGTTTGCCCCGGCCGGCGAACACCACTGTCCGCCCGGTCACCACCGGCGCCGCCGGCGAACAGCCGTACCAGCTCTGCACCCGGGCGTTGATGTTGAGGGGTGTGATGGCGCTGCCGCCGCCCCCGGCCTTCCATTCCCCGCCGGAAGTACCGAGGAGCATGTCGTTCAGGGGCACTATCCAATGGATTTCATTCATCTCGCCGCTGGCGAGGGTGAACTCGTAACTGTCCGTCTCGAGAATCGGGCTGTGCCGGGTGAACGAATTGTAGATGCCGGTGTCCGATCCCCAGAAGGTGGTCGGCTTGTTGTTCGTCCGGCCGAGGACGAGGCGCTGTTCAAAAAAGGCGCAGACCCCCGGATAGTCGTCGACGCCGCTGAAGACGTCGTCCGTGTCCGGCAGGCCGGTGGACTGGTTCGCCAGGTTGGCGTCCGTGAAGGTGGTGGCGCTGGCGGTCCCAATAAGGCGGAACGTGGCCGGGCCGCCGTCGACGCGGGATCGGTAGACCCGGTAGCCGCTCGCATCCGGGACGGCGTCCCAGGCCAGTCGGGTGGTGCCGCTTCCGGGCAGGCTGGCGTTATAGTCCGTGACGTATTTCTCGACCGCCGCCAGAAACGAATTCCTCACCGTGCCGGCCAGGCCGGCATCGCAGGCGGCGAGGGCTTCGTCGATGAGTGGCGTCAGGTCCGGGAAGGTCCAGGGGAGGGCCACCCGGGTGGTCGTCCCGGGCCGTATCATATTCCATTGGTAGGTGGAGCCGCTCGTCCCGATGGTCACGGTCTGGTAGCCGCAGCCTTCCATAAACCTGATAAGGTCGTCCCACGGCATGGCGGCAAAGTTGTACTGCTCCGGGATATATATAGTCCGCGTTCCGCTCCCGCAGCCAGTAGAACAGTTCCGACGTCGTCATGGTGCCGCCGGGAACGGTCTCGCCGTTCGGGTTTGTTGCGACGACGATCTCCGACGCCGCCGATTCGCCGGCGCTGGCGGACACGGCCATCACCAGGTAGCGGCTGCCGTCGCCGCCGGATTCGGTCACGCGGAGGCGTTCCGGCGTGGCGGTGCGGAGATTGGTGAGGAGACGCTCGAGGCGCCAGTCGTGGTGGTCGTGGCGGCTCAGGCGCCGGGGCGGATAGTCGGCGTGGGCCAGGATCATGACGTCGGCGGTCTGGGCGAACCGGAGCCGGGGCAATGCTTCGACCGGGTACGGAGTGTCGATAATGACCTCCTGCCCGGCCTTGGCGTGACCGTCCGGGTAGACGACGACGCCGCCGTCCATGAGAACGCGGAGCCGGTAGTTGCCGAACTCGAGTATGTACGATTGCTTGACCGAGAACCGGAACGGCACCAGCCGCGACGGCTTGTCGTCGTGGAGGGTGGAAGCGACGTAGCGGAGGCCGCCCCGTTTCGTCGCGCCGCCCTGGGTCCGGGTGACGAGGTTCCGGAGCACCTCGGCGCCGGAGTAATAGTATTTCCAATCGCTTCGCCCGTGGAGGGCCGGATCGAGTTCGCCCCGGTTGAAGCTGAATTGGCTGAGTGTGACTTTGGCCATGGTTGACCCTTTCTCTTCACAACCGGTCCGCTGGATCCGGTGGTACAACAAAGACCGCCGATGCCGCGTTTACCGGGACAGGAGAAAATCCCCGTCCGGCAGCCGGGGCGCCGACGACTCCCGCATGTCCTGGGCCCTGGCCTGGCCGAGTTGCATCGAGTAGGTGGACAACGCCACCTGGTGCGACTGAGGGTCGGCGTGGATGGCGAGGCTCAGTTCCGCCGCCAACCGCCAGGACAGGGCGACGGTGAACTGCGGGTCGAACTCCTCGCACGGCACGTTCCGGGTGGTGTACTCGAGGGCGGCGTCCGGGAGGTCCGTCAGGATGGCGCGGCGGGCGCCGTCCCGGCTCCGGCCGATTTCGAACGGGTAAGCCGCCCGCCGACCCCAGACCTGGCCGATGCCGGAAGGAAGGAGTCGCCGGGCCTGGATGCAGTCCTCCGGATAGGCATAGGCGTAGGCGAAGCCGACCGGCGACTCGGACAGGACAGCGAGTTCCCGACGACGCATGGCAAAGCCCCACGGGTGATCCCGGAGGGTGGCGGCGAGGGCGGTGTCCCAATGGACGCGCAGTTGGAACGCTTCCAGGTTCGATTCGGACAGGCTCTGGAGCGGTTCCCGGGACAGGTTGGCGAGGGCGAGGTTGATGATTTCCATTTTGGAGGCCATTGTGAAAATGTCCTTGTCTGTAAAAACCGCCGGACAGCGCCGGCCCCGGTACAAACGGTCCGGCGCGACCGGCGGTTATGGACGACGGCTCGGGTGGCAGCCCTTCCGGGCGGTC
>JAJBTL010000107.1 GCA_020860865.1 Planctomycetota bacterium
GTGCTCCGCTTCGCTGCCGATAGACGCGAGAAGGATGTTGAAAATGCCTACCTTCATTTCTACGACGACGAAGGTGACAGTCAGTTCACCCTCGCAGCCGTGCCTGTCCTGCTCCGGTTCGTCGGCGAAGAAACGCGAACGCCGTTTGTCCTTTCCGCCCGCATCTATTGGGACCGTGACTATGCCAACGAGATGATCCGGGTGCAGGGTTACTGGCATGTGGAGACGTACTCCGCCGCCGCGAAGGTGATGGAAGAAATGATAAAAACCGACCGCGAAATCGGCAACCTGAAGGAACTCGCCAGCCTGTACGAGCGTATGGGCGAATACGAAAAGTCGGCGGCGCTTCGCCGGGAGGAACTGGCGGCGGTGGCGGACAAGCCGCTTGAAAGCCTGTCGACCCGGCTCTCCATCGCCCAGATGTATGTCGCCGCCAAGGACAAGCCCGAGGCATTAAAAGTTCTTGAGGAAATGGCCGGGCAGTTTGTCGAACTTCGGGATAACCGGCCCGCGCTGTACCGCCGCGCCGCCGCCTACCGGTCGTCGTGGGCCATCCTTATGGCTAAGCTTGGCGAGCCGGGCCAGGCGTGGGAACTCATGCGTTACGATGTCGAGGAATCGCTCCGAAACGGCGGCCGCCATTCCGGCCTCCTCCTCCGTACCCTTGTCTCCCTCTATGACCGGATGTCAGTTGAACGGGACAACCTCGGCGCTCCGGCCTACGAGCGGGATCGGGTTCGGGACCGCTACGCAGTACGGTCGGCCCTGTCCCGAATGCTCGGGGACGGCTATTTTTCCAAAGACGATTCGTACAACAAACTCCACCTCCGGTATTACTGGCTCGGCCGCTATGCCGTAGCGGTGGCGGGGCGGAACGTCGGCTTGGCGTCTCTCTGGCTCGACGGGCCGTATCCCGAGGAGGCGTGGAAATATGTTCCGCGCCAGGACGACATCACCGAGGCGGATTGGCGCTGGTTCCGCATCATGCCCCGGTTGTACCTGTCGCTTGGCCTGGAAATGCTCGACCGCGACGAATACCCGGAATTATACGATCCCATCGGCGCCCGCCACACCCTGGAACTGGTGGCGCGGGCAGCGAGGAAGGGCGAGAACTACGGCTCCGGCGTCATGGGCCGCGACGCCATCCTCCGGAGCGAACTGGTCCTATCGTTTATCAAGCGGGACCTGAACGCGTTCCGCCGGGTCATGAATCAGGTGCGGTCGATGGATTACGCCCTCGTCTACGGCGACGCCGCCTCGACCTTCGGCATGTACTGCGGCCTGGTGCCGATAGCGGATTTCGACCAGTGGATTGACGTGTTCCGCGAACACTTCCCCGGCCGCCAGTACTATTTCAAGGCGGCGTACCGGGCGATGGACAAGGAGCATTTCGATCACGCCGAGCGCTTGGCGGAACGGATTGCCGGCTTCTTCAAGGACGACGACGTGTTTGTCCAGGAGTCGGAAAGCCTCCGCCGGTCGGTGGACAGGCTTCGTCAGCGTCAGCTCGAACGCGGCTGGGATGCCAGGGACTGGGCGGCGCTGCCGGACACGATTCTTGAACCGGCGGCGGTGACGTGGCTCAGGGAAATGGTGGAAATGGTGAAGTGAAAACGGCCATGTTTACATGTGTTTGTATTGAACTTTGTGGATGTTCATAAGGAAGAAGGTAGGCCCGGGATGGGCCTACCTTCTTCCTTGTCCAGCGCAGTGTGGACGCCGTTTGTTTGACGGCATCGTGTTTCCGTCACCGGCGCGGCTGCGGAAAACCAAAATTATGGCATGAACACGAATTTGCCGAACGCTTCCGCGACGTGGTAGTCCGGCTCCGGGGTCTCCGGATCAATCCAGGAAATCCAGCGTTGGACAATGGCGTCCGGCGCGTCGACCGAGCCGCTGAACTCGGCGCGGAAGACGCCGGTGAGGATGGTGTCGGCCTTATCGCCCGAGAACAGCTTAAGCTGGCGGAGCGACGCCAGCGGGATGACGCCTTCCACCGTGTAGCCGCGATCGTTGTGGCAGCCGGCGGTCTTCAGGCCGGGAAGGTTCCAGTCGCTGTTCATTTCGGCGCGGTAGAAGACCATGGAATAATCATGGACCCGGCCGGCCGGATCGACTTCGACATTATAGTAGGTGGGAAGGCCGTAGTCGACGGCGACATCGATCGGGGCTGGCGCGAAAAACAGTTCAACCCGATCCTCGACATCCACCGTCGCCCGTTCGCCGGCGCTAAAGTCGGGCTTGACCAACACCTGCGCGTCGGAACAGATAAAAGCGAAATAGAAGTTGGTACCATCGTGGAACGCCTTGAACACGGTTTTCGGCGCTTCCTCACGCTCCCATGGATAATGGAAACCGCCGGCGATGGCGGGCACATCGGCCCAGACAGCCTCGTCGACCTGGCCGTCGACGCTGGGAGCGGCGCTCCGCTTGACGACGGTGTAGGTGCCGGCGGCCCAGACCGGTCCGGCCAGAAGCAGGAACATCGCAAGAATTGTTCGCACCATGACAAACCCTCCCCTGAAAAGCGGCGCGGAACCGGGCGGGCGGACCCGACGCGGTAACGCGCGTGGATGAGCCGGGCGCGGCGCCCGGTTGTATCGCGTTTTTTGGGCAGATACACGGAGCGACCATGGCCCATTGTCGCTACGGTTCCTGTTTGCCTTGCTCAAGTCATGACAACGGAGTTTATACTGGTTTTACGGCACATTCAAAAAAAAGTGAGCGTACCGTTTGTCTGGCCGGCGCTTATGAGCGGGAAGAGAAGGCGGTTTCGCCAACGGTCGGACTGTAAGGTTGCGGAGTTTACGAAAAGTCGGAAAAACATTTTGTTACGGCGTATAAAGGTAGTATAGTTCATTTAGGGGACGTTTTCAACTAAAATTCCGAACATATGGTCGGAAAGTTGAAATACCGTTCGCCTTCCCTTCCCGCAGCCCGCAAGGAGACAGACATGCCGAGGAAAGAATCCCTTACGCCGGAACCGGCATTCCGCCGTTCAGTCATGGCCATCGCCGCCCACCCGGACGACATCGAGTTCACCATGGCCGGCACGTTGTGCCTTCTTAAACACGCCGGATGGGAAGTGCATTACATGAACATCTCGAACGGCGACATCGGTTCCGCCACCATGACGCGGGCCGAGACCGCCCGGGTCCGGCTCAAGGAGGCCGAGGCCGCCTGCGCCCTTGCCGGGTTCCATCATCACAAGCCCATCACCGACGACATGGGCATCCGTTATGTGCCGGAACAGGTGGCGCGGGTGACATCCGCCATCCGGTCGGCGCGGCCGTCAATCATCCTCACCCACAGTCCGCACGACTACCATGAGGATCACGAAAACGCCTGCACGGTGGCGGTGGCGGTGGCCTTTGTCAAAAGCATGAAAAACGCGGACTGCGTTCCGAAGCGAAAACCGTATTTCGAGGACGTCGTGGTCTACCACGCCATGCCGCACGGCCTCCGGGACGGACTTGGGAAGCTCCAACGGTCGGAACTGTGGGTGGATATCGCCTCGACCATCGATATGAAAAAGTCCATGTTGTCCTGCCACGCAAGCCAGAAGGAATGGCTGGACGTCACCCAGGGAATGGATTCGTATCTCGAGACAGCTGTGGAAATTTGTTCGGCAATGGGAAAAATGTCCGGAAAGTACCGGCTGGCCGAAGGCTGGCGACGGCACAACCCGCTTGGCTTTGCCGCGAACCTTGACTGGGACCCGCTCCGGGACGCGTTACGGAACAAGAGCGTTATCGACAAAAAGTACCAGGCCTGGCTGAATGCGTGAGTTTATTGATGCAATGCGCGGCGTCCCGCTCCGGCGTGGAACGGTTCGAAGCGGGACGTCTGAACGCCGGCCTTCGGTACCGGTGCCGCGGTCGCGTCGGCGTCGACAAGGATTCTTTAAACTTATTCCATCATGACAAGGCGCCCTTCCCTGGCGGAGTGGATTTCCGCTTCGACCAGACGGACGCTTGCCGCGGCGGCTTCGGGCGAAATGACGTCGGAATGTCTGCCTTCCGAGAGGCAGTCGACAAAGTGCCTGAGTTCGTGGTAATACCCTGTTTCGCCGTCGACCGGCAGCGGTTGCGGTTGTCCGCCGACCGGGTACAGGGTGAGAGCGCCGTCGGCCGCCAGGGCCAGGCTGGCCTTTTCCATATGGATGGCGAACGTCATGGAGAACGGGTAGCCGGCGCCGTATTCCCAGGCGCCTTCGGCGGTGACGAGAAATCCGTCATTGTGATGATAGCGGGTGACGATATGATCGTATCCGCCCGGATTGACCGTCCCGCCCCAACTCGTCACCGCTTCCGGCATGCCGAAGAGATGGGCGATGAAGTCGCTGTCGTGGATATGGAGGTCCATCGCGGCCAGGCCGGACCGGTCGGCGTCGAGGAGCCAGCCGTTCCAGTTCCACACCGGCATGGTGGAATAGCGCTGGAACCGGGCGGTGATGACGCGGCCGTATTCGCCCGACAGGACCAGTTCGCGGGCTTTCACATAGGCTGGCCAAAAACGTATGCACTGGCCGACGAGAAGGATGCGTCCGGCCCGGGCGGCGGCGACGGCCATCGCGTCGGCATCGGCGGCGGTCAGGGCCATCGGCTTTTCGCAGATGACGTGCTTGCCGGCTTCGAGGGCCTTAATAACGACTTCCCGATGGAGATAGGTCGGGAGGGTAATGTCCGCGACGTCGACGTTCGGGTCGGCTATGAGTTCGTCCGGGTGTTCGTACATGGCTATGCCGTCCAGGTCGGCGGCGGCGTTGTCCATCGCCATGTTGCCGCCGATTTTCGACCAGTCGCCGGCGCGCTTGTCGGCGCCGACTTCGGAGATGGCGGCGACGCGGACCTTGTCCGGCAGGGACCGGTAGATGTCGAAATGCATTTTTCCCATAAAGCCGAGACCGACGATTCCGATGCGGAGCATGGGCTGTTCCTTTCGTGAACGGGCGGGCCGCGACGACGCGGCGGGACGATGGTTTCCATGGTGCTGCTTCTTACATACCCGCACTTGGCGGAAATGAAACTGTAAAAAAGGATGAATGTGGACGAACGGATTATCCCGCCGGTGGCCAATCACGGCACGATGAAAAATTACAACCTCACCAACTTCATGCAGGCCCTGCGGCGGCACGCGCCGGTGAGCCGCGCCGACATTTCCCGCCTCACCGGCATCGACAAGAAATGCGTGTCGATGTTCTCGAACGAGCTCATCGGCGCCGGCTTTATCGAAGAGGCGGGCATCGAGACCGTTTCCCGAGGGCGGCCGGGCAGCCTCCTTGACTTTGTTCCGGAGCGGAATTTTTCCCTCGGCCTCGCCGTACAGGCCGACCGGATAAACTGCGCCGTGTTTGAATTTCCAAACACCATCCGCGAGACCCGGGTGTATCCTCTCGATCCCGACATGAGCGCCAAGAACCTCGTCGACGCCATTCGCCGCGCGGCACAGGAACTGTCCCGCACGGTGCCGCGACTGGCCGGCGTCGGCATAAGTTATGCCGGCACGGTTGATTTACGGAAGGGCATCATCCATTCCTCGGCCAACCTCGCCTGCCTGAACAAGTTTCCCTTCCGGGAACCCTTCCGGACCCTCGGGCTTGGCCCGGTGTGGTTCGAACAGTCGGCCCGGGCCGCGGCCCTGGCGGAGAGCTGGTTCGGCCAGGGCGCGGCGGCCGGCAACTTCGCTTCGGTGGAATTGAACATCGGCATATCCGTCGTCATGGTCAACCAGAGCGGGCTCTACCATGGGCCGGAGGGCTTTGTCGGCGAACTTGGCCACGTCATCGTCCAGCCCCGGGGCCGGCGCTGCCGCTGCGGCAACAACGGCTGCCTCGAAGCCTACATGGGCGAGTACGCCCTGAAGGAAGAGATGCGGGCGGCCGGCGTCGATCCGGAGGAACTGTTCCCCTGCTCCGGGGACGGCACGGCCGACGCGGCGCCGCACGGCAAGGCGGAGAAGATCCTGGCCCGGGCCGGCGTCTGGCTCGGGCGCGGCCTTGGAACGCTGGTCAACCTGTTCAATCCGGACAGCATTATCGTCCAGGGGGATTTGATGCGGTTTGCCGACACCGTCCTTCCGAGCGCCAGGAAGGAATTGGAAAAATGCTGCCTGGCGGAAAAGCTCATGCTCACCACCGTGACGCCGTCCCGGCTCCTTCTCCCCGATGCCATGGGCGCGGCGGCGCTGGCGTTTCCGGGCTGGTTCGAAGGCGGATTCGACGAGGCGCTTTCCGAAAAGTGACGTCGTGTCGGGACGGCGCGATTATCGCCCGGTTGTCTGGTGCGGCGGACGCCCGGGCGCCTTCGCAGCCATAGTCCGTCATTCTTCCAACCACTCGTGCCAGAGTGGTTATAGACCGTTTCACAATCGTTTTTCATCCGACATTAAAGGAAAAACCGCGTTTTGTAAATTCCCGGTTGACAGCCGCCTCGGCATGCTTTATTATAGAAGTAACATAATGGTTTTTTCTACAAAATTTACTTTGTTGAATCTTTCCACAAATATCGTTCGGTTGTTTTCATCCGGACGAATTCCCTGATCCGCGTTTCCTTGCACTCTGCGTTACCTCCTTGAACAGTCACTCGCCGCTCCCGTTCGCCATAAGGAGAGAAACGTCGCCGCCCAGCCTGTCCCCGAACCGGTTTCCGGTAGTTCGTTTTCTTGTCGTCGTATGCACAC
>JAJBTL010000073.1 GCA_020860865.1 Planctomycetota bacterium
GTGCTGGACAACCGTCTTGCCGGATCCGAACGGTCCCGGGATACAGGCGGTGCCGCCCTTGGCGACGGGGAACAGGGTGTCAATGATACGCTGCCCGGTGAGGAGCGGCCGGAGCGGCGGCAGTTTGTGGCTGATCGGCCGGGGAATACGGACCGGCCAGCGCTGGAGCATGGCGATTTCGTGGCGCTGCCCGTCGTCGCCGTCGATGACAGCGATGATTTCTTCGACCGTGAAGTCGCCCGATTTGATGGAAGTTATTTTACCAGAGACATTTGGCGGAACCATGACCTTGTGGGTAATGAGTTCCGTCTCCGGGACGGTGCCGAGGATGTCGCCGCCGGTGACGGATTCGCCCTCTTTCGCCACGGCAGTGAACGACCATTTCTTTTCCCGGTCAAGAGCCGGCGCTTCGGCGCCACGGACGATAAACTCGCCGTACTTGGCCATGAGCTTGTCCAGGGGACGCTGGACGCCGTCGTAGATGGACTGGAGAAGGCCGGGGCCGAGTTCGGCGGAGAGGGGGACGCCGGTCGGCACAACGGGCTGGCCTGGCGCGATATCCTCCGTTTCCTCATAGACTTGGATGGAGTACTGATCGCCCCTGATTTCGATGATTTCGCCAAAGAGGCCGAGTTCGCCCACCTTGACCATTTCAAACATGCGCGACCCTGTCAGGCCCCTAGCCACGACCAGAGGACCACTCACTTTGATAATCGTTCCGTTTGAACGCCCGGTGGCCATCGTTAAAACCCTTCCCTTGACTTTCCGGTTGCGGACACTCAAACCGGTATCGTTTCCATAAAACCCGGCAGCCGACTCCTGCCATACCAACACGCGTCCGGGCCAGTCTCAATATGTCTTTATCTTTTATAAAACCGTTTAGTAAAACCGTTTGACAGTACCGTTTCTCAAAACCGTTTGGCAAAGCCCTTTGGTAAAACTGTTACTTCTTGCCCATGAGGTCGACGCCGAGGGACCGGGCGACCAGTTGCCGGACGTGCTCCCGCATGACCCCGACTTCACCGGTCGAGGCCGGCAGGGTGAGGACGACGACATTCGTCCCCTGGCGAAGGAGGGCGATTTCGTTCTGGCACTCTACCGCCAGGTCTTCCGGGATGAGGACGAGGGTGTCTTCCCCCGACTCCCGGATGGAGCGGAGTGCCTGTTTGGCGCCGTCGGCGTCCGTGACGTCCACCGGCTCTACCCCCACCGACTTGAACGGCAAAATCGCGGCGTGCTTGCCGATGACGAGTACCTTAGGCATATTCCCTCCTGAGGCGCGACAGGGTGACGTCGCGGTCGATTCCATTGGCGATTGCCGACAGCGAGAGTCCCAGGTTGACCATCTCGACCTCGTTCGCGACCAGGTACGACAACGCCCGTTCCGCCCCGAACGGAACCAGCCGGCAGGCCAACACCGTATCCCGGAGGATGTCAGCGACGGCGCCGTCGATGTCCTGGCGGATGCGGTTCATATCCATACCGTCCAGGATGGCGGAAGACCGGGTCGAGAGGCGGCGGGACACTTCCGCCTTCGGCTCGTGTTCCATCGCCAGAATGGACGCGGTAAGGTCTGTACTGTTGTCGAAGACGTACCAGTTTTTAATGATGTCGGCGCCGACACCGCTCCAGCGGAGCCTGAAAATACCGGCCCAGGCGGTGAGGACGGCGCGGTCGGCCATATAGTCGCGGACCAGCGCTTCCGGCGCGTACCCGGAGACGACCTGCATGAGTGACGTCGCGGCCGAGTCGAGGTACAGGGACCGCTCAAGCGGGGTCGCCTGTTGCGGCGGGTTTTTCCGGAACAGCATGTCCCGGTGTTCACGGAGGCCGTCGGCGAACTCCGGCTCCACCGCGAAAATGGGGAACAGCGCATCCAGATCGGCCGGACTGGCATTGGCCTGTTTCGACGCCTGGTTGAACAGGGTGCGGAAGGTCCGGAAGCGGCTGCCTATACCAAAGTAGTTTTCCAACGGATACGGCGGGCAGAGGGCGAAGATTTCCGCCCTGACCTCTTTCGCCCGCTGGTCCAGGATGGCGCTGATGTTGTCGAGGGACTTGTCGTCCGGGAAAAGAACGCGGTACGGGGATTTCCCCAATGCCGTCCGCGCTTCGCTCCGGTCGGGAGCCTTCAAGACAGCCTCGAAAAAGGACCGGGGCAGCAGCTCCGATTCGAGCGCGGCAATTTTCCCGCTCACAAAGGACCACGCTGTGGGACGTTTTTCAATTGCTCTCATTATGATGGGCTCTCTTCCATCCAGTATCGAACCGCAGGGAACGGTATTTCACTACCCCGTGATTGCCGCTGTATGCCACCGACGCGTCCTCCCGATCCGCCCTCGTCCGGCCTGGCCGCATCCTTGTCGCGGCGACCGCCCTCTGGACCGGCAACGGTGGACCACTACCAGTACCGCCATGCGGTCAGGCAAACAGCATCTTCGCCAAATCACCCAACGACGTTTCCCGGATCTCCAGGAGGCGACGATGAATGGTGCAGTCGATGCGGTAGTCCGGGCCTTCGACAACCGCCCCGGACGGAACCTTCGGATCGGCGACGACCTCGGTGAACCGGCCGGCGCCGCTGCGGCTCCGGTTAAGGTCGTCCAGGCCGGATTTGAACTTGGCTTCGTCTTCGGGATTGACCCGGAGGGTGCCGCCGGCATCGGCCGGCAGGGTGTCAAGCCATTTGCCGACCATGGCGACATAGTCGCTGTCGGACAGGTTTTTCAATTTTTCCAAAACCCGCTTGAACACCTCGTCAATGACCCGGTTTTTCGCTGAGAGGACGTGCATGCGGTTGTCGTGGTCGACCCGCTCCAGTTCCCGGGCGGATTCCCGCTCGAGACGGAGACGGGCGTCGCGGATACGGTCGGCCGCGTTCCGTTCGTCCGCCTGCTTGCCGTCCGCCAGAAGGCGGGCCGCTTCGGCCCGGGCGTTTTCGACCTTCTCCCGGGCACGGGCTTCGGCTTGTTCCAAAACCGTGCTTTTGACTTTGTCAAGGCTCATAGTGCCGTCCTTATTCTGGCAGCTTCATAACAGGGGGCGTTTGTCCGTTCATGGTCCCGAACTGCCCGGCCGGAGAAAATCCCCGATGCCGCACCGTTCCCACCTGGACAAAGGCGTCCACCCGCCATGATGTATCCAAACATCGTTCCGCCGTCGTACTCCACCCGGGCTGACAAACACCGCCCACCGGCCAGGAGGCCGGCGGCGGCGAAATGTTCATACTCAGGCAGCGCCCCGCCTGACGCCGTCGACGAGGAGCCAGTTCAGCATGAGGATGGCGACCAGAAGGCCGAACACCGCGTACGTTTCAACCAGCGCCGGCAGGATGATACCACGGCCAAACTGGTATTCATTCTTCGGGACCAGTTTGATGGCCGCCGCCTATGTCTTTCCCTTATATTTGGCCGACAGGAGAAGCACAAGACCAAGGCAGAACCCGACGATGCCGAGGGCGACGCCGATGCCGACCGGCATCTGCTGCGCCGCGACCAGGCTCGACTGAATGCCGGTGAACGAGGTCACCAGGAAGGCGAACACCATGCCGTAGAGGCCCTGCGTGCCGGGAAGAAGAATGAGCAGGAAGACCTTGCCGAAAAGGTTGGGCTTTTCCGATAGGACGCCCGCACCCTGCCCGGCCGCCGTGGCGATACCGAGGGCGCTCCCGATGCCGCCCAAAACCAATGCGGTCATGGCGCCAAGCACTGTCCAGCCGATTCCCGATTCAAGGAAGTAGAAATTCAACATACCCAAATATCCTCCTCATCTGTCCCGGGCCGGAACCAGGCCCGCCATCTCGTGAGAACACGCCCATGGGACTTTGCGCCCGGGGTCATGCCCTTCTCCATCAAAAACTCGCACAATTTTATCGCCCGCTCAGGCGGGATTGACAAGTACACTGTTTCCGAACCGCCACAACCACGTCGCCACTCACGCCCGCTTGACATCCTTGACATCGACGTTTTCGCTGTTAAAGCCATACGGCTTGTACTGAGACCCGCCCGCTTCGTAGAACCGGCCGAAGAATTCAAGCATTATAAGACGGGCCGAATGGACAAACCCGCCAAGAAGGTTGAGGAAGAAATTCATGGCATGGCCGCCGATAACCACCAAAATGGCGATGATAATGCCCACCGCCGGTATATCGGTACTGAGTCCGGCCAGCATGTTGAAGGTCGACCCAAGGGCGGCGCCAGTCAAACCAAGGGCCATAAGACGGGCGTAACTAATAAGGTCGCCAAGGATGGCGCTGGCCCCGTACGCTCCCATGATACCGTAGATACTGACAACGCCGACAAGGATACGGGCAATCCAGCCCTTCTGATCCCGGCCTTGGGTAAAGATCAGGAGAACGCAGGTGATGACAAACAGAATCCAGGCAAAACTCGACCCGGTCAGGCCGCCGACAATTGCAAAGAAGAGGAACGCCATCCAGAGAATGCCGTCGGAGAACGCTCCCATCTTGTCGCCGCGCCGAAGGTCCCGATAGACCCGGAGTCCCATGCCGTAGAACTGGGTAAAGACGCCGATGCCGATGGCGATGTAGAGGGCCAACTGGGAATCCTGAATCGGGTCAAGCATGGCCATGCTGGTACGGATACGGTCGAACCAGCCCATGCCGGGGAGACGGCTCGACAAATCGCCCATCCACGAACCGGTCAGCGATCCGAATATGACGGCGGAAATGCCGCAATAGACAAAGCACTGGAAAAAGTCCTGGAGATGCGCCTGGTCCCGGTATTTCCGCTTCAGGAGGGACATGATGGCGATAAGGCAGAGCCCGTAGAAGGCGTCCCCGAGACAGATACCGACAAAGATGAAGAATATACTCGCCACATACGGCGTCGGGTCGATGCTGGTATAGGACGGCAACCCGTACATTTTGACGAGGAGCGACGCCGGGCTGATCCACTTGTTCCATTTGAGGCTGACCGGCGGCTCTTCGCCTTCGGGTGCCGCGCATTCGAACACGGTGGCGCCGGGCACTTTCGACTCGAGGCGAAGGCGGAACAGTTCCTCATGATCGGCCTTGACATAGCCCCGGGCGGTAAAGAGGTGATCGCTTTCCGCCATGCCGGTCCGGGCGAGGGCGAGGTTTTTCTCGCTTTCGTAGTAGCCGGCGGCAAGGCTGGCTTTTTTAATCCAGGCATCGGCGAAGCGGTTTGCTTCGTTCCGTTGGGACTCGAGCATACATTCCGCTTCGACAAGGAGATGGTCGATACGGGCAATCTCCTCGACCGCGCCCTTCTCCACCACCGGAAGCGGATGGACATGGAGGCCGTGGTCGTCAATAAGCGCCTTCAGAAGCTCGGCCTGAGCGGCCGGCGCGACGAGGGCATAATAGGTATGGGTCTGGTCGGCGAGGATCTGCTCGGCAATGATGTCGCCGCCGGTGATACGGTCGTCCAGGAGAAAGGCTTTGCCGCCCTGCCCCGACACCGCCACCACTTCCAGCAGGACATTCCTGAGGCGGGTCAGTTTGGGCAGGCTGTCCCCGAGAAAACTGAACTGGCGGATTGCTTCGCGTTCGTTTTTAAGACGGGTGATGCTTTCATTGGACGACTCGATGGCAGTACGCATTTCCGAGGTTTTGTCGTACAACAGATCGATATCGACCTCTTCCACCGCGCTGTCCAGTTCCGCCCTGGTGCCGACGGTTTTCAGGGGCAGCATGGCATCGAGAAAACTGGGCTTGTTCGACTGGTATTCCTGACAGAACGAGACGACGGAATTGATGCGGTTGAGGCGGGCGTCCAGTTCCGGCGACTGGTCCGGGAGTTCCCGGAATTTCTTTTCGAATGTTTCGTCTTCCGGCTGGACCGGCATGGGATGAAAACCCTTTTCCCGGTAGAGCCAGGCAAGGATTTCGTCCTTGTCCGCCGCTTTTCCGACAATTGCCACATGGGTCATCTGTTCAATCATACCTGCTCCAAACTGGTACGGTGCGCCATTCGCGGGAAGAAAGACGTTGCCGGCGCCGTTCCGGCCGCCGATCCCTTCGGGACAATGTTCAGCCCTTGAGCGCGTTCATTATGTATGCGACGCCCTTGTCGAACTTGTCGTCCGCAATGTTTTTGACAGCGGAGAGGGCCTGTTCACCGGCATCCTGGAGTTCCTTGACTTTTTTCGCTTTTTCCGTCGCGGTCCGCTCTTCCAGGCTGGCGATTTCTTTGTGGGCGGCGTCCTGGCTCGACCGAGTGGCGGTTTCGAGTTCGGCCTTGGCGTCGGCAATGATTTTTTCCGCATCCTGGGCGGCTTTGGCGAGAATGGCGTCCGCCTCGCGTTCGATTTCCAGAACCGTCTGCACCAGGGATGTCGACATGGGCAAGTCCTCGTCAGAGAAAACGTGTAGATAATGCGAAAAACACCCCCGTACACGATGTTTTCGTGCGCCAGGGCGTAAATACTATGATCGACGGATTAGTGTGCGTGATGTTGCAGTTCTTCTTGAAAAAACAATTTTCATGCCGCGATTATACGGAACAGCCCTTTTTTTGTAAAGGTGAAACGTCGACCGTTCCCGGTTTTTCTCTCTGAGCGTGTTATTAAATTGTGTATCGTCGTGTCAGACGAGGAAAAAGAGGCGGCAGGCTTGTTTTTTGACCGGCGGTGAGGTCAAAAAACATGCCGAGAGCCGATTTTGACGAAGTATGGCGCGGCGAGACGCA
>JAJBTL010000173.1 GCA_020860865.1 Planctomycetota bacterium
CCAGCAGGGTCTCGGGATCGCCTATGCGCTCCTCCTGAACCAAAGCTTCAAGCTGAGAAAACTGGCCCGGACCATCATCTATATGCCGGTCATGATCGCCGGCGTGATTATGGGCTACATGGTCTATTTTCTTTTCCAGTACAACAACGGCGCCCTGAACGACGTTGTCCAGTTCTTCGGCTTGAGCAAAATAGATTGGCTGGCCGACGGCAACCGCGCCATCCTCATCATCATGGCCATAAACACCCTGCAGTTCGTCGGCATTTCCATGGTCATCTACCTGGCCGGGCTTCAGAACATTCCGAAGTCTTTCTACGAAGCGTCCGAAATCGACGGGGCGGGGCCGGTCGCGCGATTCTTCCATATCACGATTCCCCTTCTCAAACCGGCGTTTGTCACCAGCGTCACTATAAACCTCATCGGCGGCTTGAAATTGTTCGACCAGATCAAAGCGCTGACGAACGGCGGGCCGGGCTATGATTCGCACTCGATGTCGACCCTTATCGACGCCACCTATTTCCGCACCCAGCAGGCCGGATACTCCGCCGCCATGGGCATTGTCCTGTTCCTGTTCATCCTTCTGGTCAGCCTTGTCATGTTGAAGGCGTTCAACCGGAAAAAGTTTGAATACTAATGCCGATGGTCGTGACGATCATCTTCGAGCGACTTCTTGTAAAGATTTTCTCAAAAAACGCTTTTCACCAGGCGCAAAGGTAAACCAGTCATGAAAGCCAAATCCGCTGTCTACAACGTTCTGGCCATCCTGGTCTCAGCCCTGCATTTTATTCCGTTCTACATTGTCGTTATGGTGGCGTTGAAGCCGAAGACGGACATGTCGTCCCGCTGGCTGCCGCCGGAGTCCATCGATTTCGGCAATTTCACCACCGCCATCAGCCGGGCGAAAATCCTGAACGCCATGCGGGACAGCGCCATCATTACGGTTATCGCCGTGCTGGCGGTGGCGATTCTCGGTGCGATGGCGGCGTATCCGTTGGCGAGGATGAAGAACCGGTTTAATTCGCTCATTCTGAAACTCGTCCTCGGCGTGATGATGATCCCGCCTCTCAGCATGCTGGTGCCGCTCGTGACCATGATGAGCCGGATAGGCGGGGTCAGCACCTATTGGGGCATTATCAGCGTCCTTGTCGCGTTCCAGTTGCCTCTCAGTATTTTCATGTACGCGAACTTCATCGAAGCCATTCCGAGGGAACTGGACGAGGCGGCGTCCATCGACGGCTGCAGCAAGTTCATGATTTTCTACCGCATCATTCTGCCGCTGTTGAAACCGGTGACGGCGACGGTCATCATCCTGACCGGCGTGTTTATCTGGAACGATTACCAGTTCTCCCTCTACATCCTCCAGTCGTCCCGGCTCCGGACGGTGACCCTGGCGGTGGCGGCGTTCTGCGGCCAGTCGTCGGCGAATTTCGGCGCGGCGGCGGCGGCGGCGCTTCTCGCCGTGGTGCCGGTGGTCGTCGTCTACCTGGCGCTCCAGAAGTATTTTGTCAAGGGCATGATCGACAGCGCCGGGAAATAGAATCGCTTTTGAAGCTTTTCGATACCTCTGTGAAACGTCTTTCCGCGAACGCATTCGCGCCACTTTGGAGAATTATATGAAAATCGCCTTTATGGGGGCGGGAAGCACCATTTTTGCCAAAAACATCCTCGGCGACTGCCTGTGCTCGCCAATTCTCAGGGACGCCGAAATAGCCCTGTACGACATCGACGGCGTCCGTCTGGCCGAGAGCGAACGCATCATCCGCGCCCTGAACGCGGGCGTCGGCGGCAAGGCCGTCATTACCGCTCACCACGGTCCGGGTGAACGGAAGAACGCACTCCGGGGGGGCACAGTTCGTCATCAACGCCATCCAGGTCGGCGGCTATGAACCGTGTTCGGTGACGGATTTCGAAATTCCCAAGAAGTACGGACTCAGGCAAACCATCGCCGACACCCTCGGTATCGGCGGCATCATGCGCGCCCTCCGGACGATTCCGGTCCTGGAAGATTTCGCCCGGGATATCGAAGACGTCTGCCCCGACGCCTGGTTCCTCAATTACACCAATCCGATGGCCATCCTCACGGGTTATATGCTCCGCCACACCGGGGTCAAAACCATCGGCCTCTGCCACAGCGTCCAGGTCTGCGTCAAGGAACTGTTCGAACGTCTTGGCATGGAGGATAGGATTCCGGGACATGTCGAACGCATCGCCGGCATCAACCACATGGCCTGGCTCCTCGATATCCGGGACGCCGCCGGCGTCGACCTCTATCCGGAAATCAAAAAACGGGCCAAGGCGAAGAACGCGGGCGGCAAACACGACGACATGGTCAGGTTTGATTACCTCGACAAGTTTGGTTATTACTGCACCGAGTCCAGTGAGCACAACGCTGAGTACAATCCGTACTACATCAAGTCCCGCTATCCGGAACTCATTGACCAATTCAATATTCCGCTGGACGAATATCCGCGCCGCTGCGTGAAACAGATTGAGGAGTGGAAACAGCGGAGCCAGGAACGGCAGTCAAACGACGGCATCGCGCACGAACGGTCCCGCGAGTACGCTTCCCATATTATCGAGTCCATCTCGACAAACGCCACGTATCAGATCGGCGGCAATGTCATAAACGGCTGCTGCATTGAAAATTTGCCGCCGCAGGCCTGCGTTGAAGTGCCGTGTTTGGTGGACGGGAACGGCATCACCCCGTGCGCGGTCGGGGCGCTGCCGCCACAGTTGGCGGCGCTCAACATGACGAACATCAACCCGCAGCTTCTCACTATCGAGGCCGCCGCCAGCGGGAAACGGGAACACATTTACCACGCCGCCTTCCTCGATCCGCACACCGCCGCCGAACTGTCCCTTGGTGACATTGTCCGGATGGTGGACGAAATGCTGGAAGCGCACAAGGACTGGCTGCCGGCGTACCGGTAACCCATTTTTTCAACCGACGGTCATTGCGACCGATTACCATCCGAGCCAACGAGCCTGTCGAAACAGGCCCCTGGAGAGAACATGAAAATAGCTTTTATCGGCGCGGGAAGCATCGGCTTCTGCCGGCAATTGTTCACCGACGTCATGAGCGTGCCGGAACTGCGCGACGCCGAAATCGTCTTTATGGACGTCAACCCGGACAACCTCGACATGGTGCGCCAGTTGTGCCAGCGCGATGTCGACGCGAACGGACTGTCCGTGAAAATCGCCGCCACCACCGACCGCCGCGTCGCGGTGAAGGACGCCGACTATATCATCAACAGTATCCGCGTCGGCGGTCTGGAGGCGTTCGAGACGGATGTTGAAATCCCCCTGAAATACGGGGTGGATCAGTGCGTCGGCGACACCCTCTGTATCGGCGGCATCATGTACGGCCAGCGCGTCATCGCCACCATGCTGGATATCTGCAAGGACATCCGGGAACTGGCCAAGCCGGACGTCCTCCACCTCAGTTACTCAAACCCGAACGCCATGGCCACCTGGGCCTGCAACCAGTACGGCGGCGTCAACACCCTCGGCCTTTGCCACGGCGAATTGCACGGGGAGGACCAGATTGTCGAAGTGCTTGGCTTGAAGCGCCACGATCTCGATTTCACCTGCGCCGGTCTGAATCACCAGACCTGGTACCTGTCCGTGAAACACAACGGCGTCGAGATGCGGGACAGGTTGCTGGAAGGTTTTCTCAAACACGAGAAGTTTTCCCGTGAAGAAAAGGTCCGAATCGATATCCTCCGCCGTTTCGGCTATTACTCCACCGAATCGAACGGGCACCTGTCCGAGTATGTGCCGTGGTACCGGAAACGGCAGAAGGATATCGCCGACTGGATTGAACTCGGCAATTGGATAAACGGGGAAACCTGCGGCTACCTCCGGATCTGCAAGGAAAGCCGCAACTGGTTCGAGACCGACTTCCCGAACTGGCTCAAGGAGCCGGCCCGGAAGTACGACGGATCGGATCGCGGATTCGAGCATGCGTCGTACATTATTGAATCATTGGAAACGCGGCGGATGTACCGTGGCCATTTCAACGTCATCAACCGGCACTGCATCGAGAATTTACCCGAGGACTGCATTGTCGAAGTGCCGTGCTATGCCGACGGGAACGGCATTTCGGTGCCGCGTATCGGGGCGCTGCCTCTCGGCTGCGCGGCCATTCTGAACCAGACGGTGTCGGTGCAGCGGCTGGCGGTGGAGGCGGCAATTAACGGCGACGACATGCTTCTTCGCCAGGCGGCGCTCCTCGATCCGCTGACCGGGGCGGTCCTGGATCCGAACGAAGTGTGGCAGATGGTGGACGAACTCCTTATCGCTCAGGAGAAGTGGCTGCCGCAGTACGCCAGCGCCATCGCCGAGGCGAAACAGCGCTGGCAGGCGGCCGAGGCGTCCGGCAGCCTTATCCCGCCGAAGCCGTATGAAGGCACTACCAGGCTCAAGACGAGAAGCATTGAAGAATTGTCCAAGGACGCGGAAAAGATGCGGGCGATGGTTTCCAACGCGGCCAAGGAGAAGGTCGAGGTGTAGTTTGGCGGGCGTGGCTGCAGAAGAGTTTTGAAGCGGCAAGTCCTAGTTTTTATCCATGGCTTGCCGCGTGTTTTAAAATATGGAAAAGCCCTTTGGCATTGCGCTGAAGGGCTTTTTTCTGTGCATGGGTAGTGTGAGAAAAAAGCAGAAGGCGAACCGCTCTGGTCCGCCTTCCGTTTTTCAGTTCAGGGTAACTACATGGTCGCGTTAGCGATTTGACAACAGGTTGACCGGCGCCAGTTCGTCGATGAGCGGGTCCATTTCTTCCGCGTTCGGGTCGAAGAACACCGGGATGGTGCCGGCGGCGAGGCCGTCGGCCATGCGGCGCACGGTTTTTTCGGCCTGGACAACGTACTTCTGCTGGGCGCGGTCGCGGCGGCTCATTACGCACACGCCGTCCTTGACCCGGTAGACTTCCGTCGCCACGTCGACGCCGGACATTTCGGCGAAGAACACCTGGGCGGCCAGGACCGCTGTCGAAATCACCGCCGAGAACAGGCTCGGGACCGATTGGGCCCGGCGGAACTCGACCACCTGGCCGCGCATCACATAGTCGGCTCCGGCCAGACGGCCCATGGCAATCGCTTCCTCGCGGGTCACCAGGCGGTCGTGGCGGGCCTGGCCGGTGGCGTCCCAGAGCATGCGGATACGCGGGTCCATCGCCAGTTGCGTCGCGTAGAGAGTGGTGACGACTTCGCCGCCGCCGGTGTTTTCAATAAGGTTGTTCGGGTTCGGCCGGTCGTGATAGGGGAGGATAAGGACCCGTATCGCGTCCGGACCGGCATTCCCGAGGACCGACACCCGTGCTTCCGGTTCCTGTTCCGACAGGTTCGGATCTTCGGCCAGCTCGTTGTTCACGGTCTTGATGGTGGACGGCTGTTCGAAGGCGAACGGTGTGCTCATGACCGGGCCGTTCGGGTCGATATCGAAGTCCGACACGACGGTGGTGCCACGGGGGGCGTCCTGGCGGGCCACGACATCGCCCTGGACCTCGGCGTCGGCGTCGTCGACGTCGTCGTTATTGAGGAGGGCCAGGTCTTCCTCGGCGTCGTCACGAGTGGCGGGAGCGTCCAGGCGTCCGCGCGGGGCCGTGGCCGGGAAGTCGGTCGCGGTTGCCGCCGCCGGCGCGGGGGCGTTCGGGTTCGGCAGTTCGGGGAGGACCGTGTCCGGGGTCCGGTCGGCCAGCACCTCGAGGGTGTCCGGGTCGAGATCGAACGGGTGGACAATGACCTCGTAGTTTTCTTCCACTCCCACCGCCAGCGGCAGGAACGTCGTTTCCGGGATTGTTTCGTCGACCAGCCCGTCCTCGGAAGCGACGGCGACGGGGTCGGTGTCGGCGGCCGGTTCGAGAATAACGGTCGTGGTCGGGGCGGTGGCGGCGAGGCCGAAGGTGGCGGTGTCGTTCAGGCCGCCGTCCGATTCAAGGAGATCGCGGGCCAGGTCGTCACCGGACAAGGTGGCGGCGGAATTGTAGTCCGACGTGAAGCTGCCCCACGGGTCCGGCCTCGGGTTGACCTCGGAGAAGTCGATCATCGGCAGTTCGTCGATGGCGGCGGCGCCGGTGTCGGCAACCAGGGCGGCGGAGACCTGGGGCGTGGCGTCGAGGCTGGCGAAGTCGCGGGCCGCCGCATTCTCTTCGCTGACGGCAGCGGTGGTGGCGGGTGAGGCGGCATCGGCGTCTGTGTCGGCCGCGACCGCGTCGACGTCGTCGGCGAGTTCGGCGAAGAAGGAGAGGTCCGGGGTGGCCGGGACGTCATTGTCAGTGGCCGGGGCGGTGGCGTCCGTCGTCGCCGGGGTCTCAGCGCCCGGCGAGGTCGCCGGCGGCCGGGAACGGCGGCGGTTCAGGCAGCGGGTTGGCGCCGCTGGCCTGGTCGCGGCTGGTGGAGTTGGCGAACGGCACCGTGACCGGGAAGGGGGAAAGCATGGCGAAGGCGCTTTCGGACGCGACCTTGCCGAGGTGGCTGAGGGCCGGGCCGGCCTTCTGGAGGAAGCCCTGGACGAGGCGGTCGGAGACGTTCCGAGCCTGGAGGTCGCGGCCGCCACCGGCACCCGGGAGGGATGCGGCCTGGTAATGGTCGCCGGCGAAGAGGAGTGAGCCGTCACTGCTCGACACGACCCGGACGAACATGCCGGCCCGGCCCTCAGC
>JAJBTL010000310.1 GCA_020860865.1 Planctomycetota bacterium
AACAACCTCTCGGTCACCATCGAGAACGTCACGAAGACCGAATCCGGCATCCGCGACGCCGACATGGCGGACGAGATGGCCGAATTCACCAAACAGCAGGTTCTCCAGAACGCGGCCATGTCCATGCTCGGCCAGGCGAACCAGGCCAGTCAGAACGTCCTGCAGCTGCTCCGGTAGTAAAGGGTAGGTATCACCGCTCCTCTCGAAAACAGCTGCGAGAGTGTCCCGGCCGGGGTTTTCCCCGGCCGGGACTTTTTATTGCTATGCGGTGCGTAAAGCGGTTGATTTAAAACCGTCCGCGCCGCCCGCCCCGCCGTCCTCGGCGTGGGAATAAAAAAGCCCCGGCCAGGAATTCCACCCGGCCAGGACAGTTGTAGGGGCAAGCGAGGGTTTTACTGAGGGCCAAACGCTGTCGGCCATGCCGGCTAGGCCCAAGTTTCCGGAAGCAATCAGCGGCGGAACACATAGCGTTGAGATGCGTCCGACGCGTCCTCGTTCAAGGGTATGACATCGTTCCGATCCCGGAAGGCAGTACCAGATACCGGGAGCGTTCCGTTCCCGAAACCAGGTGCGTCCCGCTATCGACCCGCCACGCGTCCATTACCGGAACACCACCGCATTCCGCGTCTTTTTCGCCGTATACAGCGCCTTGTCCGCCTCTTCCAGAATTTCATGCAGCGTCTGCGGCATCTCGAGGAACGCCGCGCCAATCGACACGGTGACGTGGATGTCGATGTTCAGTTCGTCGTTATGGACATAGCTGTCCTCGACCGCTTTCCGGATGCGTTCCAACACCGACGGCGCGTTCGACATGGTCATGCCCGGGAGGAACGCCGCGAATTCTTCGCCGCCGTAGCGGGCGAGAACGTCCGACTCGCGGAGGCAGGCCTTTATCGCCTTCGCCGCCGCCGTCAGGACCAGGTCGCCGAATTGGTGGCCGTAGGTGTCGTTCACGTCCTTGAAGTGATCGAGGTCGGCCATGAAGACGAGGAGCGGTTCGTCCTTCTTTTTCGAGTGCCGCGCCTGAAACCGCAGGCTCCGGAGAAAGAACGCCTTGTTGAACACCCCGGTCAAACCGTCGATGGTGATAAGCTTTTCAATCCGCGACGACGACAGGACGAGGAGCGCCGCCACCATCAGGACCATTATCCCCAGGCTGGCGACGATAAGGGTGACCATGTAATTCATCACTTCGTTGAACTGATCGATGGAGACGTCCACCCCCACCAGCCCGAGAAATTCGCCCGACTCCTTGTTGACAATCGGCGCGTAGGCGGAGAGAAGCGGCCCGAACTTGGTGTCGATAAATCCGCCCGTCGTCACCTGCCGGCTGTCGTAGGCCCGGTGCCGGGTATCGTTCATCAGATCGATGTCCCCGGGCGGCGAAAAGAATTTTGCGTCCGGCGGCTCGCCGTCCAGCACATAGACCATTTCGTTCGCCGAGACCCGTTTCTCCGTATAGACGAAGATGATATTGTCGCGGTTCCCCTGGCGTATTTCCTCCATTAATGCTTTGATGCGCCGGTAATACGGGCTTGTCGTGTCCAGCGTCTCGGCGAATTCCTTGTAGTTGTCCGGCCACTGCTCCAACAGAGTCGCCACCGCCACCGCGATGCCGGCGCACTTGTTCGCCATCTGTTCTTTCACCGTCCGCGAAGTCATCTGGTGCACGAGCACGCCGAAGCCGATCATGAGGACGATGAAAAATCCATAAATGGTGAAAAATACCTCGGTGTGCAACAAACCCCGTCTTCGCATCGACACCTCTCCATAGGTAAACCCAACCGCCACGCAGTCGCCGAAAAGCGTTTCACTGATAATCCTGAAACGCTTCACCAGCGTCACTGTTGTCTGATTATACCGATTTACTTCGATGTAACCACTAAGAAAAACGTTCCAGCCCTGGAATTTTTCAAAAATGACATAAATCACGTCAAAATGTGTCGGAGAGTGGAGAGGATTTTATCGACGGAAAGATTCCATGCCCGTTCGGAAAGGCTCGCAACATAACTGTCACCAGCCTGTCATCGCCGCGTTATGGTACGTGGCTGGAAGGAATTCATACTCTTAACATAGTACCGCCCGCCGGGTTGGTTCATTGCCGATGACGTCTCCTCGTCCATTCCGGGGAGGACGGGCGCGCCTGTCACCAGTGGTCTCCGGTATCATCGTGGAACCAATCGGCCGGCCATGTACCATGCCGGCACAGAAAAACGGGAGAACCGTCATCGGTCCTCCCGTTGGAATGAATCGCCTTTTCCGGATACTGTCGTGTGCCCGACGAGTCCGAACGGACGGTTTGTCGATTACAATGAGCCCATTAGCAGCATGGAGACATTGCCGATTATCTGCACGTCCGGGTCGAAGCGGTGTTCGCCGCTTTCCACGTCTTCGAAGCCCTGTTCGACCTTCCTGACCAGCTTCACGCCCCAGCCGCTTTTAATGAGGACGAAGGACGCTTCCGCCGACGCGGTCTGATCGACGAGGAGATAATCGCCCTTTTTCAGCCGGCCCGTCCGATCGTTGAAAGGCAGGTGGAGAATGTACGGTTCGTGCATCTTTTCCGCCATTTCACGCACCGGCGAGGCGACGCAGACGAAATTGCCGTCCCAATCCTCCACCGTCATCTTCGGACCCATGAACGGCCGCTGGAACACCGGCAGCGGCGGCGTGTCACGTTCCGGGTCGGAAATGTGCGGGTACAGGGTGATGATACGTTGCGTATCAGTAGGCAGATCGCCGGAAATGAGCCATTTATACTTTCCGAAAAGGCCGAGGAGCGTCCGCATGAACATCTCCTGCGACAGCGGGCGCTGCCGGCGCTTGATGTCGGAAATGTACTGGGGGCGCGTCCCGGACAACCGGGCGATTTCCCGACCGGTGAGGCCGATGGAACTGATCATGTTGGCGTAGATGTTGGTCAGCCGCTCGCGGGCGCTGTCCCGGTGTTCCATCCCCGTTTCCATGCCGCCCCGAGAATCGAAATTAATCATAAGATGTACCATCCATTGAGACATTCACTAAATAACTCGCCCACCTCAGGGAGTTTAGATTTAGGAAGTAAATGTACCATTGCATAATTAGACTAACACAAATAATGCTACAAGTGTGACAATTGTTAAAAATACCCTTGGCAAGCACATAAGATTCTATAAACAACTTAAAAATGTGTATTATTCGCGTGTCCTCCGGGAAAGCCTGTCATCATCCCAAGTAACAGTGGAACTTGATTACAATCGAACATCTATTATGGCATAAAATAGGGTAATTGCAAGCCAATTAATTCATGTTCTTACACTTTTTCCATCTCCGGTTAGACAAGATCGTCTTTTGTGAAGATGGATTTAAGCGGAATTTCATATTCCCGCAAGGCCTGTTCTCCGCCATCGAGACGGTCGACAAGGGCGTAGACGCCGATGATCTTTGCCTCCGGCGCGCTTTCCCTCACCCGTTCAATCGCTTTGATCGCCGACCCGCCGGTGGTGACAACATCTTCAATAATGATGATTTTCGCCCCCGCCGCGCTGTCCGGTCCTTCAATCCTCTGGCCGGTGCCGTGACCGTGCGGTTCATTCCGGACGCTAAAGCCTTCGACCGGACGTCCGACATCGAAGGACAGGGCGGTGATGGCGCCGATAAGGGCGTCGGCGCCGAGGGTGAGGCCGCCGACCCGGTCGGCCTCGTCCTGCCGCATCATGTCGAGAAAAATGCGGGCGGCGTAGTTGAGGGCGTCCGGCCGCAGCGTCGTTGTCTTGCCGTTGATGTAAAAGTCGGACTTCTTCCCGCTGGCAAGGGTGAAATCGCCCCTGAGGAAGTCGATGCGTTTCTTCAGTTTTTCACGCATTGTAGGAATGCTATCCATTATTTTCTCCAGCCATTTAGTAAAAACATGAAAGACGTAAATATTAATACCGGAACGCGGGCTCCACGCCGGCGCCCGACAGTATCCGCGAATGATCATTCTCACGTTGTGGGGTAAAGCCGCGCTTTTTTGCAATAGAATTTATCTAAAAACGTGCATTCAAGAACGCCCGTCTCGCCGCCGTATACGTTGCCAAAAGGTCCTCTCGGCATGTGTTTCGCCCAACCAGCCGGGCGAAACAAGCCTGCCGGACCTTTTCCTCGTCTCCGACGATACGGCGGTATCGAACAGCGTATTGCGAAAAATCGCCCGGGGCTGCAAAAAAAACTTGCGAAGCCATTCGGGAGGGAGTATAGTGAGTGTTCATGACGCCCGCTGTGTGCGGGCGCCATTTTATTACAGCGTGCCCGGACGTCCCTTTCCGCCATCCGCCGCCGGCGGTTTACTAAACGGCTCCGGCCATCCACGGCACGCAGGCAAAACGAGGCAGTGTTAATCCCATGAGTGACCACAAAGGCACTCCGCTGGGGCGCGTCAGAAATATCGGCATCATCGCCCACATCGATGCCGGCAAGACGACCACGTCCGAGCGGATTCTCTTTTATTCCGGTAAAGAACACCGTATGGGTGAAGTGCACGACGGCACCGCCGTCATGGACTTCATGCAGGACGAACAGGAACGCGGCATCACCATCTCTTCCGCCGTCACCACCTTTTCCTGGCTCAACCATCAGGTCAATCTTATCGACACCCCCGGCCACGTCGACTTCACCGCCGAAGTCGAGCGAAGCCTTCGTGTCCTTGACGGCGCGGTGACGGTCTTCTGCGGCGTCGCCGGCGTTCAGGCCCAGTCCGAGACGGTCTGGCGCCAGGCCGACAGCTACGGCGTCCCGCGCATCGCCTTCATTAACAAACTGGACCGCGCCGGTGCCGACGCCGAACATGTCGTCGACGAAATTCGCACCCGCCTCGGCGCCAATCCGCTTCTTCTCCAGATACCGGTCGGCCGCGAGGACAACTTCTCGGGCGTCGTCGACCTGATTGATCGCGTCTACCTCACCTTTGACGGCCAGCAGGGCGAGGTCGTCACCCGGCATCCGATCCCCCCGGAACTCGAGGACGATGTCGAAGTCCTTGCCCAGGACATTATGGAAAAGGCTGCCGACACCTCGGAAGACCTGACCACGAAGTATCTGGAGGCCGGCACCCTGACGGTCGACGAAATCCGCCAGGGCCTTCGTGAACTCACCCTGGCCCGGCGCATTGTCCCCGTCCTCTGCGGCACCAGTCTCCGGAACAAGGGCGTCCAACCGCTCCTCGACGCCGTCGTCCATTTCCTCCCGAGTCCGAAGGACATGCCGCCGGTTGTCGGCCACGTGCCCGGGAAGCCGGACGAGATGGTCGAATGCCATCCGGTCCGGAAGGAAAAGGCGGTCGCCCTCGTCTTCAAGATCAGTGACGACGCCCACGGATCCCTCTCGTTCCTCCGCGTCTACTCCGGCGAACTGTCGGAAGGCATGCGCGTCATCATCGCCGGTAATAACCGGAAAGAACGCGTCGCCCGCATCTGGCGCATGCACGCGAACCACCGGGAACAGTTGAAGTCGGTCGGCCCGGGCGAAATCGTCGGCCTCTCCGGCCTCAAGTTCGCCGCCACCGGCGATACGCTGTGCGACGAAGGGCGATTGGTCGAATTCGAGCCGCCGAAGTTCCCGGCCACCGTCATTTCCGTCGCCATCGAACCAAAGTCGAACGACGACCGGGACAAACTGATGGACGTCATTTCCCGCCTCGAACGGGAAGACCCGACCTTTACCCACAAGTTCGATCAGGAGACGGGACAACTGATCCTGTCCGGCATGGGCGAACTGCACCTGGAAGTCCTCACCACCCGGATTATTCGTGACTACAAGGTGCCGGTCAACACCGGTTCCCCGCGCGTATCCTATCGGGAAGGCGCCACCCGGGAAGCGAAGGCCGTCGGCGTTTTCGACCAGGTCATCGCCGGCAAGAACGATTTCGCCGAAGTCGAAATCGCGGTCAAGCCGCTCCCGGACGAACTGGCGCCACGGGTGGCCATCGCCGTCCCGCCGGACCTTTATCCGCAGCAGACCCTGACCGCTCTCGAAAACGCCCTCCGGGGCAGTTTCATTTCGGGACCGCTTGGCGGCTATCCGGTCATCCACACCGAAGCCACCGTCACCCGCATCCGGAGTCGCGAGGGCGAACTGACCGAACTGGCCGTCACCGCCGCGGCGGAAATGGCCCTGCGGGAAGCCATGCAGAACGGCGACGTCCTCCTCTACGAACCGGTCATGAGCCTCGAGGTAACGGCGCCGGAAGAAAACCTCGGCGGCATCATCCACGACCTGAACGGCCGCCGGGCCGAAATTTCCGAAGTCGGCCAGGTCGGGACGTTCCGCTTCGTCAAGGCCCGGGTTGCCCTGGCCGAAATGTTCGGCTACGCCACGACGGTCAGGGGCCTGTCGGGCGGCCGGGCCGATTATTCGCTGGAACCGTGCGCCTACGCGCCGGTGGCGCGGAACCGGATTCCGGAAATCCTTGGATACGACCCGGACTAGGTGCGCATCCCGGCCTGCCGGCCGCCGCCATTACCGGTTTACCATATATGAGACGACGTTATTGATGATAATGTAATGTAAGGTTCAAAAAGTAATATCCGCCTTTTTACCCGATACATCAGGAGAAACACACAATGGCTAAGGAAAATTTCGTACGTAAGAAACCCCACATCAACGTCGGCACCATCGGCCACGTCGACC
>JAJBTL010000289.1:0-3154 GCA_020860865.1 Planctomycetota bacterium
CGCCGACGTCACCATCTTCGCCGACGCCCACTACCGCACCGGTCATCCCCTCGTGGACGTCCCCATCGCCACGGCGGCGGACTGGGTGGCGAGGGCCGGCGCCGATGTCATCATCCTCACCGGCATGACCTATCCGCAATCACTCGAGTACCTCGATATCGGCCGGAAAGCGGTGCCGCACCGGCCCATCGTCATCGGCGGCAGCGTCGGTATCGACAACATCGAAGAAATCCTCGAACACTGCGACGGCGCCATCGTCAGTACGTCCCTGATGCTTGACAAGAAAGACCCGAAAAACCCGGTGCAATGGGATGGCGAGAAGATACGCCGGTTCATGGACAAGGTCCGTCCCTGAATGCTCTTTCTGCGGAACGCCCGCCTCGTTGACGAATCCGGCGTCCGGAACGGCGGCCTCCTTATTGAAGGCGAAACGATAGTCGCTATAGTTCCGGACGGCGAACGCGCCGACGCGGATGTGGTCGTCGATTGTCGGGGCCGGTACGTTCTTCCCGGCGGCATCGACGTGCATGTCCACGCCAACCATCCCGGCAATACCGGGCGGGAGGACTTCGCCAGCCTCACTGCCGCCGCCGCCGCCGGTGGCGTCACCTGCGTCGTCGACATGCCGATTGACACTGTGCCGCCGCCGGTGGACGGCGCCTCTCTCGCCGCCAAGCTCCGGGCCATCGAGACCGAGAGCCGCATCGATTTCGCCTTGTGGGGCGGGTATATCGGCGGCAGTTGTGAAGACATGGCCGAACTGGACCGTGGCGGCGTCGCCGGATTCAAGACGTTCATGGTCGATTCTGGAGACGATATTTTCCCACCGGTTTCCCACGACGCATTGCGGCGGGCCATGGCCGTGGCGGCGGACATGGGAAAACCCATCCTGGTGCATGCCGAGGATCAGGGCTTGGCCAGTGCCGGTGAAGGGGAGTGTCGGCGATACGGCCGGAACGGCCTGGCCGATTTTCTCGTCGCCCGGAGCGACGTGGTGGAAAACCTCGCCGTCGCCGACGCCCTCCGCCTCGCCGGGGAGACAGGGTGCCGGGTTCACATCTGTCACGCCAGTACGCCGGCGGCGGTGCGCCGGGGGGCGGCTGCAAGACGCCGTGGCGTGAACTCGACAGCCGAGACGTACATGCATTACCTGATGTTCTCGGCGGACGATATGCGCGGCCAGCCGAACCTGTTGAAGTGCCTGCCGCCGCTCCGCGCCACCTCGTCTGTCGAGGGGTTGTGGACGGCGCTTATGGCCGGCGACATCGACATCATCGCCTCCGACCATTCGCCGTGCGAACCGTGGGAAAAGGCGGAGGACAAGGACATCTGGACCGCCTGGGGCGGCATTAATGGCGTCCAGGCGACGCTCCCCTTGTTGTACTCGGAGGGCGTCGCCAAGCGGGGATTGCCGCTGGACAAGTTCACCAACTTGACCGCCGCCAATCCCGCCCGCCTTGCCGGATTGTATCCGCGAAAGGGGACGCTCCAGGTCGGGAGCGATGCGGACATCGTCATGATTGATCCGGACGAGGAATGGCGCTGGACGCGGGACAACTGGTTCAGCAAGCAATCGCTGTCGCCGTACATCGGCATGTCCGGCCGTGGCGCCGTCGCCATGACCATGGTTCGCGGCATAGTCGTCTACGACGGGCGCGAGGTGCTGTCCATCCCCGGACTTGGCCGGTTTTACGCGATTGTTTAAGGAACAGGCGGTTTCCGTTTTTTCTTATTGTACTGGTGGAGACAATGAAAATAGTCGACATGCATGCGCATATTGATTCGGTCGAGGCGTTCAACTGGGTCGATACGCCGGAAAAACTCATTGGCCTGATGGACGAATGCGGCATCGCCTATTCCGTCGCCAGCGCCTACATGAACATCCCGGGTCCTGACATGACAGCGCTGGACCGCCTTATCGCGTCCATCGAACCGTACCGGCACCGACTATTTCCTTTTGTCCGGATGGACCCGTGGTACGGCCAGGCCGCTGTCGATTTCCTCACCGCCGCCGCCCGCCGGTTCCATGTCAACGGCCTCAAGCTCCACCCGACAACCTACGCGCTCCATCCGTATAGCCAATTGACGATAAACCTGGTGCGTCGGGCCGGCGAACTCGGATTGCCCGTCCTTTTCCACTGCGGCGACGAGATGATGAGTTATCCTTTGCAAATCGGCGAACTCGTGAGAAAATGTCCCGACACCACCGTCATCCTCGCCCACATGGGCGGCCTGTTCCACACCCGGGACGCCCTCACCGTCGCCGAAATGTTTGACAACGTCTACATTGACACTTCGGAAATACCGCATGTTTTTCCCATCAGGCAATTTGTCGACGCCATCGGCCCGGAACGCGTCCTCTTCGGCACCGACGCGCCGTACTGCGACCCGCTGGTGGAATTGGAAAAGGTCAAGCTGGCCGGATTGACTCCGGACGAATACGAACTGGTCTGTTCGAAAAACGGCATGCGTCTCCTTGGCATCGACGCGAACGCCGGGGAGGCACGCTCATGAAAATTGATTTTCACACCTATGTCGGCACCTCGCTTCTTGGTTATAGCCTGACGCCGGACGAACTGTTCGCCACCATGGACCGCTACGGCATCGACGCCTCGGTCGCCTGTCCGATGAAAGGACTGGACCCGTACTACCTCGAACCGAACCGCCTCACCGCCGAATTACAGTCGCGGTATCCCGGAAGAATCTACGGGTACGCCCGGGTCAATCCCCACCTCGAGGCCGCCGCCCTCCTTACCCTCGAATACGCCTTCGATGTTCTGAAGCTTCGCGGTCTCGTCCTTCATCCGTGGGAGGAGACGTTCGCCATCAACGAGCCGAAGGTGTTTCCCCTCGTTGAGGCGGCCTTGGAACGCGGCCTCCCCGTCATGCTGGAGGCCGGTTACCCACTCCTTTCCCACCCGCTTCAGGTAGCCGATCTGGTCAGGCGCTATCCGGACGGCACGTTCATCATGACCCACGGCGGGCAGGTCGATTCGAGCGGCTTGTCCATGACCGACGCCGAGCACGTCATGCGCGCTCATGACAATATCATCCTGGAGACATCCGGTTTCTTCGCCGACGAATTTGTTGAAAGCCTGTCCTCCGCCCTTGGCGCTCACGCGTTCCTCTTCGGCAGCCATTCGCCCTGGCTCAA
>JAJBTL010000289.1:3164-6636 GCA_020860865.1 Planctomycetota bacterium
AACCTCGGCCTCGAACACAAACGCATCGAACGCGCCCACATCCCCGACGCCGTCCGCGACGCCATCTTCGGCGGGAATGCCAAACGGCTCCTCAAACTGGAATAAGCAGGTACGTAACTACATGCCGTAACTATTATGGTGACATGAGGAGTGAGACATGCCATTGTTGGAAGAAATGACCTGGCCGGAAATAGATCAGGCGGTCCGTGAAGAAAAGGTCCTCATTTTCATCGTCGGCGCGACAGAGCAGCACGGACCGCATCTCCCGGTCGGCGTCGACTCGTTTATCCCGGAAGGGGTGATGCGGAAGGTGGCGGATTTGACCGGCGCCGTTCTCGCTCCGGTCATGCCGTACGGGTTTAAATCGAATCCCCGGAGCGGCGGCGGCGAAGGGTTTCAGGGGACCTATTCCCTGAACGGCGCCACCGTCATCGCCGTTGTCCGGGACATCCTTTCCGCCTTTATGAGGAAGGGCTGGAAGAACATCTTTGTCCTGAACTGGCACTATGAAAATGTCGAGTTCGTCCACGAAGGCATCAACCTCGCCCGCGACGACAGCGGCGGAGCGGCCACGTTCGTCGTCCTCGACAACCCGAACGCGCTGGTGGATCAGGCCATTCTTGACGATCTGTTCGCCGGCGACTTCCCCGGGTGGGACCGGGAACACGCGGCTATTTTCGAGACGTCGATGATGTATGCCGTCCGGCCCGACCTGGTGCGGGAGGATCTTATCCGGGACGACGAACCGACACTGGTGCTGCCGTACTCCGTTTACCCGCCGCCGGCGAAGACGGTGCCGGAAAGCGGCGTTCTCTGGCATGCATCGAAGGCGTCCAGGCGGCTCGGGCTCGCCGTCTTCGAAAGTATGGTCGCCGCCATCGCCGCGATACTACAACGGGAATTCTCAGGAGAACAGGAATGACGCAGGAATCGGCATTACTCATTACCGGCGCGAAAGTGGTGACAATGGACGCCGACGACACCATCCTTGACGACAGCGATATTCTCATCCTTGGCGACAACATCGCGGCGGTCGGAAAAAACCTGGCAAACGATCCGCGCGCGGCCGGCGCCATCGTGAAAAATGCGGCCGGCCACATGGCCATTCCCGGCTTGGTGAACGGCCATCACCATTCACCGGGGAATTTCATGCGGGGAGCGATTAACGATTACCCGCTTGAAGTGTTCATGCTCTACGAGGTGCCGCCCCTGAGCGACAAGCCGTTGTCGCCGCGCCTGAATTATGTCAGGACAATGCTCAGTTCCCTGGAAATGCTCCGGAACGGCACCACGGCGGTGTTCGACGACGCCTTCTATGTTCCGGTGCCAACAGACGAATCCATCAACGGCATTATGCAGTCCTACGTCGACGTTGGCATCCGCGCCGCCGCCACCCTCGACCAGCCCCTCGTCGTGGAATATGACAAGTACCCGTATCTCCGCGAACTCCTCCCGCCGGAGCAGCGCCAGGCGATGGAACAGGCGCCACGCCTGACGCCGGACGAAATGCTCGCGCTGTACAAGACGTTTATCCACCGCTGGACCGAGGCGGGGGACGGCCGGGTCTCGCCGGCCGTGTCCTGTTCGGCGCCGCAACGGGTGCCGCCGGAGTACTTCGTCGCCCTGAGCCACTTGAGCGCCGAACATAACATTCCCTATGCCGTGCATATTCTCGAAACAAAGCTGCAACGGGTTCTCGGCCGCGAGAAGTTCGGAAAATCACTTATCCAGTATGTGAACGATCTCGGCTGCATCGACAAACGGATGGAAATCATCCATGCCATATGGATTGACGAGCAGGACATGGACGTCATGGCGTCGGGCGGCTGTACCGTGTCCCATCAGCCGCTCTGCAACCTTCGCCTCGGCAGCGGCATCATGCCGTTCCGAAGAATGCGGAACCACGGCATCCCCATCTGCCTCGGAACAGACGAGTCGTGCACCGACGACGCAGTCAACATGTGGAATGTGGCGAAGCTGACCGGGCTGGTCCATAAAATCACCATGCCCGATTACCGGGATTGGCCGACGGCGAAGGAAATCCTCCACTGCCTCGTTCACGGCGGCGCCAGGGTCCTTGGGAAACAGGATTGCCTCGGCGTTCTCGCTCCGGGCTACCTGGCCGATATCGCCCTCGTCGACCTGAACACCCTGAGCTTCACTCCCCTGAACGATGTCTACCGCCAGATGGTGTTTTCGGAAAACGGATCGTCTGTCCGCACGACTATCGTCGCGGGCCGGATTGTCTATGACGATGGGAAAATTCTCACCGTCGACGAGGAAGCCATCAAGGCGGAAGCGCGGGAATTGGCCCGCGAATACACGTCGACGCTGGCACAGAGCGACGAAGCGGCGGCGGTCCTCGAACCGTACTACCGGAAGATGTACCTGCGCTGCGCCAAGACGAATGTTGGAATGAACCGCTGGGCCGGGCCGGAATGGCCGTAATGCGGTAGAGGAATGTGACGTTTCTTTTCAGGAAAAAAAGTAAACTCCACACGGAAACGCGACAACCCTTGGCCTGGACCAAGGGTTGTTTCGTATGGGCAATGTCGTTGTTCACCGAACTAATTGATTTTCAACGCGGACAGGCTGCAGGCGTCGCCGAAGAAGGTCTCGGGGAACTTGTCCCGCAGGTTGTAGAACGACGTCAGCTGATCGATAATGATCGCCTGTGCCTTTTGCTCGTCGTGTTCCATCAGGGCGTCGGCCAGATCGAGGTGCTGGCGGAGATGGACCTTCTGGTTCTCCACCGGATTCGGGTGATGCAGCATGATGAAACGGACCCGGAGATACAGTTCTTTCTGAAACTTGATAAGGAGATCGTTCCGGCTCATGTTCGCCAGTTCCATATGGAAATCGATGTCGTAGAGCCAGCGCTTTTTTTTGTCACCCGCGTTGTAGGCGTCCAGGCACTGCTGGGCAATGCCCTTCAGGCGGAGGCAGTCGGCGCGGCTGCTGAACATCGCGGCCAGGCGGATAGCCATGGTATCGAGGGCAATCCGGACCACGCCGATGTCACGGATACTGTCCTCGCTGTACTCGGCGACCTTGGCGAAGCGGTTCGGGAAAATTTCAATAAGGCCCTCGTTTGCCAGCCGGCGCATGGCGTCGCGGATCGGCGTCCGGCTGATGCCGAGTTCCTGGGAAATGCCGACCTCGGGAATGCGATCGCCGGGCATGAGCTGTTTGGCCATTATCATTTCCAGCAAATGCTCGTAGGCCGGATGGGTGTTGCCGTTGGCGGTTTTGGACACGGTGAATCCTCGTGGAGCAGCGTCAGCGGGCCTCGAACCGAAACCGTCCGCCACTCGCCGCACGGCTGGTGGTGACGAAAATCATTCACGGCGCTTCACCGACGGCGCTTTTTGTCAATTTTCCAATATAATACAATTGAAACTATATAACACAAAATGCGATTTGACAATGAAAATTTGGAAAATTGCGTACCATCAAAAACCGTGTCCACGCT
>JAJBTL010000374.1 GCA_020860865.1 Planctomycetota bacterium
CGCCAAGGGCGTCTAGATGGGTGACATCATCGACTTGATTTTTATCGCCAGGTCCACGGCCGGCGGCTCCGGCGCGGAACTCGAGAACATCATCAACGAAGGCGCGCTCCGGGCCGTCCGGGAAGGCCGGGACAAGGTGACGCAGGAAGATTTGATGGAATCGGTGGAGGTGGTGATCGCCGGGTACCAGCGGAAGAGCACGGTCATATCCCCTGAAGAAAAGTGCATGGTGTCGTACCACGAGATCGGCCACGCCCTCGTCGCCGCCAAGGTGACGGACGCGGCGCCGGTGCATAAAATCACCATCGTTCCCCGGTCGTCCGGCGCCCTCGGCTATACGATGCAGGTGGATGAAAAGGAGCGGTTCCTTATGACCCGGGAACAGCTTCTCGGCCGTATCGCCACCTTTGCCGGCGGCCGGGCGGCTGAGGAACTCGTTTTCAACACCGCCACCTCCGGCGCCGCCAACGATATCGAACAGATGACCAAACTGGCTCGGGCCATGGTGGCGCGGTTCGGCATGACGGAAGAGTTCGGCATGACCGCGATGGAGGTCATGACCAACCGCTACCTCGGGGGCGACCCCGGGCTGAACTGTTCGGACGAGACGGGTTCCCGGATTGACGAAAAGGTGGTCCAGATAGTCAAGTCGGGCCACGACCGGGCGGTGGAAGTGTTGAAGGAAAACATGGACCTTCTGCACCGGTTGGCCGACTTCCTCCTCGAGCACGAGACAATTTCCGGCGAAGAGTTCATGGATATTGTCCGGCAGTACGGCACGGACGAGACAATCGTAAAGGCGGTTGAAAACGCCGGCGAGCATGTGTCGGAAAGCCTGGCGCATCTCCCGATGGAGCCGGTGGCGAACATGAACGCCCAAAGCGCCGAGGAGGAGGCGGTCAAGCAGTAGGTAGCGGACGCGTGAGTCATGAAAAAGAAACGACGCGTCGCCGTGTGGGCAACGCGTCGTTTTTGTGAATACATCATTCAAGTGTCAAAGCGACGTGCCGGACAAAAAAATCGCCCCTGACGCAACATGCACGGACCGGCGTACCGTACACATCCTCGTCTGGGGCGGGGTCGCTTTTGAGATTATGGCGGTGATAACGGAAAGAACATGGTCGTCATCGCCACTACCCACTATTGACGCCTTTTTGTCCGGCAATGCAATAGCTAATTTCAAAATTTACTGAAATGCTCCATGGCGCCACCGGGTTTCGGGACACAGGCGTTATTTCGCGGCGGGAGCCTTTTCGACCATGATCGACTTGTAGTCGACGTCGACTTCATTGCAGATGCTGATAATGTCCTGCAGGCTCTTTTCATGGATGCCGACGCCTTCCCGGTCGACGCGGAGCTTGGTCGCCGTTTCCATTTCGCCCTGGGTGAAGATGCGCTCCTGGCCTTCGGCCTTGGCGGAGGCGCGGATTTCATTGAGGTAGCGGCTGAAGTGATCCTCAATCGCCTTCTTGTCCCCGAACATGCCGTAGTCGATGACCTGGAACATGTGGCAGCAGCGGTCGACGTTCGGCACTTCGCGGACGTGGTTCGAGGTGTTGCCGCTGGCGAAGACGCCGGTCATGAGTTCGACCAGCATGGAAATGGCGTAACCTTTGTGGCCGGAGTTCCGGGTGCCGTAGCCGCCCATCGGGAGGAGGCCGCCGTCGAGCTTTTCCCGGCGGATTTTCAGGAACATGTCGGGGTCCGTGTTGACCTTGCCGTCGCAGCCGACAGACCAGCCTTCCGGCAACTGCTCCTTGTTCCGGCTGTAGACTTCGATTTTGCCGGCCGGGACGACGGACGTGGAAATGTCGAAGTGGAACCAGGCCGGGTGGGCCGGCATTGTCACGGCGATGGGGTTCGTGCCCATCATGGCGCGGCGGCCGAAAGTGGGGACGACCATGGCTTCGGAGTTGGTCATGCACATGCCGAGCATGTGTTCGCGGGCCGCCATCATGGAGTAGTAGCCGCCGATGCCGAAGTGGTTCGAGTTCCGTACGACGACGATGCCCATGCCGCTCCGCTTGGCCTTTTCGATAGCCATGGACATGGCCTGGATGGAGGCGGGCTGGCCCATGCCGTCGTTGGCGTCGAGGACGGCGGAGACCGGCGTTTCAAGGACCAGCTTCGTCTCGGCGGTCGGACGGATACGGCCGATTTTCATGCCGTAGATGTACATGCCGATACGGGAAATGCCGTGGGACTCGATGCCCATGCGGTCGGCCTCGAGTATGGCCTTCGCCACCGCTTCGCTGTTTTCCGGGGAAAGCCCGTACTTTTCGAAAATGGCCTTGACCAGGTTCTTGAGACTCTGAATTTCAAAGTGTTTGCGTTCCATAAGGCTTTCCTTTAGAAAATGTGAAAATCGCTCGTGGGACCGGGATCGGCTGCACAGCGCCCCCGCCGACGGACCTTTCGAGTCGACCCAAATCGACAAATAAAAACTGCCACCTATCCAAGCTTGCCGTCGGCCTTGGCCATGAGGTACTCGCTGACGCCTATTTCGTAGAGGTTGTTGCCGTCGGCGTCGATGATGACGGTGACGGGAAAATCCTTCACTTCGAGGCGGCGGATGGCTTCGCTGCCGAGATCTTCGTAGGAGACCACTTCGTCGTAGACGATGCGCTTGGCGATAAGGGCGGCGGCGCCGCCGATGGCGCCGAAGTAGACGGAGCCGTTTTTCTTCATGCTGTTGATAACGTCCTGGGAGCGCTTCCCTTTCCCGATCATGCCGCGCAGGCCGAGGTCGAGAAGACGCGGCGCGTAGGCGTCCATCCGGTAGCTGGTGGTCGGGCCGGCCGAACCGATGGCCTGTCCGGGCTTCGGCGGCGTCGGGCCGACATAGTAGATGAAGGCGTCCTTGACATCAATGGGAAGTGGTTCCCCTTTGTCCAGGAGTTCAACGAGGCGCTTGTGGGCGGCGTCGCGGGCGGTATAGATGACGCCGGTGATGAGCGCCGTGTCGCCGGCTTTCAGCTTCCGCGCGTCTGCTTCGGAAAAAGGCGTCGTTATTTGAATGTTTTCCATGCGAAGGCCTTTGTTAATGGGGACGATGGACCGACCGGTTCTTCACAACGTCACGCGCTGAACTAGAGCACGCGGGAAGCGTGCCGCGTCACATGGCAGTTGATATTGACCGCCACCGGCAGGCCGGCGATGTGGGTCGGGAAGACCTCGATATTGACGCCGAGGACGGTGGTCTCGCCGCCAAAGCCCTGGGGACCAATGCCGAGGGCGTTGATGCGATCCCGCAGTTCCTTTTCCATGTCGGCGTAGTACGGGTCCGGATTCGGCTGGTCGATGGGCCGCTGGAGCGCCTTTTTGGCAAGGAGCGCCACCCGGTCGAACGAACCGCCGATGCCGATGCCGACGACAATGGGCGGACAGGGGTTCGGACCGGCTATTTTCGCTGTCTCGACAACGAAGTCCTTGACGCCGTCTTCCCCGGCCGACGGGGCGAGCATGACGAGGCGGCTCATGTTTTCGGAACCGAAACCTTTCGGCGCCACGGTGATTTTGACCTTGTCGCCAGGGACGATGTCGACATGGACGAGGGCCGGGGTGTTGTCGCCGGTGTTTTTCCGCCGGAGCGGGTCGGCGACGACGGATTTCCGGAGAAAGCCCTGGTCATAGCCCTGACGAACGCCTTCGTTAATGGCGTCAACGAGGTAGGCGCCGGTGATGTGGACGTCCTGCCCGAGTTCAACGAGGACGACGGCCATGCCGGTGTCCTGGCACAGGGGCATCTTGTCGTTGTGGGCGATATTGATGTTTTCGACCAGCTTTTCCAGCGTGTCCTTGGCGGCGGGCCAGGGTTCCTGCTGGCTCCGAGTCCGGATGTAGTCGGCGACATCGCGCGGCAGTTCGAGATTCGCCTCGATACACATGTCGCGGACGGCGCTGGTAATGGTGTCAGCGGAGAGCTCTCGCATTACCGTCCCCTTGTGAAATGAGTGAGTGTGTGTGGAAAAACAGTGGACTAACTCGACGCTGTCCCCGGGGCCTCGTGCGCTAACTACGGATTTCGCCCCGAGCTATCGATAAAAAGTTATCAATAAAAATGTTATCATATAGTTACCAGTATATCACGCGTAACCCTTTTGTCAATCAATCAGTAAAAAAATATCGGTAAAAAATCTCCGAATAAAGCTGTCGGCGAATGCCGGTGAGGGAAGGGACGAGACGGTCCCGGTAGGCCTTCATGGAGAGAAGGTTTTGACGTAAAAGAAGATAGACATAAATACAACGAAAACGCGGAAGAGTGTCAAAAAAAGTTTGATTGATCAAATATCAATAGAATTTTATCAATAAAAAATTATTAGTAAAAAAATCTTGAATAACGGTGCCGCGAAGTTTATAGTGTCTATATCGATTTCAAAACTTTGTTCACCGATGGAAGAGGGCGGATGTTTCTCCCGGTGCCGCCGGTCGAACAGGTCTCGCGGCGGCGGACGTCGTTTCCTGGCTTCACTACGGGGAACAGCGGCCCAACGCACCGGGACGAAGCGCGGCAGCGCTGTCGCGCCTGTGTGCCGGTATCACTATTGGTTTTGTATTTCCTCCTATATACACAACAACCGAGGCGGACTACATGAAACGGAACTACTACCCCGGATGTACGCTCAAGACCAAGGCGGCGCAGCTCGATGCCAACGCCCGCGCCGCGGCCGAGGCGCTTGGCGTCACCCTTGAAGAGCTGCCCGAATGGCAGTGTTGCGGTGCCGTCTACCCGCTGGCCCGCGACGAAATCGCGTCCAAACTGTCGGCTGTCCGCGCCCTCGAGGCGGCCCGGTCGAACGGCGGCGAACTCATCACCCTCTGTTCCGCCTGCCATCACGTCCTGAAGCGGGTCAACGACGACATGGCGAACGACCCCGACATCAACCTGCGGGTGAATAACTATTCCGCCTTCGCGACCCGGTATTCGGGCGAGACGAAGGTGGTCCACTACCTCGAAATGCTCCGTGACACCATCGGCTTCGACGAAATCGCCAAGCGGGTCAAAAAGCCGCTTAACGGCAAGAAAGTCGCCGCCTACTACGGCTGCATGCTGCTTCGTCCGTCCGACGTCATGGACTTCGACCGGCCCGACAATCCGAAGACTATGGAAGACCTTATCAAGGCTCTCGGTGGCGAGCCGGTGCCGTTTACGAAACGGTCCCAGTGCTGCGGCGGCTACACCACCCTCGGCAACAAGGAACTGGCCCAGGACATGACCGAAGCCGTTCTCGGCGTGGCCAAGGCCGACGGCGCCGAACTGGTCATCACCGCCTGCCCCTTGTGCCTCTATAACCTGACTACCAACGCGACGGAAACACAGTTGCCGATTATCTACTTTACCGAAGTGCTTGCCGACGCCCTCGACGTCCGCCAGGACGCGGACGCGGCACTGGCCCTGGCCGGAAGGGAATGTGCATGCACGGAATAAAAGACGCCCAGGCCGAAGTCGAACGCATCAGCGGCATCAACGCGGCCAAATGTATGCGCTGCGGCAAGTGCAGCGCCAGTTGCCCCGCTTTCGAATCCATGGACGTGCACCCGCACAAGGTGGTGTCGATGGTGGCGGACAACGATTACGAAGGCCTGGTCAACTGCGAGACGCTCTGGCGTTGCCTGTCCTGTTTCACCTGTGTCGAACGCTGTCCCAGGGACGTCCAGCCCGCGAACATTATCGAAGCGGTGCGGCTCCTTCAGATCCGTGAAGCCGGCGAAAACCATATGCCGCCCGGCGACGTTCCGGAACTGCTCGACGACGAACTGCCGCAACAGGCCATCGTCGCCGCCATGCGAAAGTACAACAAGTAATACCCTTGTGCCACAGCATAAAAATAAACCAAAATTGACCGAAGACATCTGAACTACACGACGCCACGCAGTACCCGGAACCGGGGTGAGGTTCCCCGAGGGGCTGGCGGATTGTCGAGACCGTTCCATACCTCCAGTTTTTGCGTCGTGGACGAGGTTATGGAACGGCCGCTTGAATGACAGTCCCGTCCGCGTCCCGGAATGGCGTCGGGTTTTTCACACTTCATCCTTTGGAGATTGCCTTGCATAGAATTGGCGTATTCGTCTGCTGGTGCGGTTCGAACATCGCCGCGACCGTCGACGTGAAAAAGGTGGCGGAGACTCTGGGGAAAGAACCCGGCGTCGCTTTCGCCATGGACTATCAATATATGTGTTCCGAAGGCGGACAAGGCGCCATCCGCTCCGCCATTAAGGACCACGCCCTCACCGGCATCGTTGTCGCGGCCTGTTCTCCCCGGATGCACGAACCGACGTTCCGGAAGGCCGCCGCCGCCGCCGGCCTCAACCCGTTCATGGTCGAGGTGGCGAACATCCGCGAGCAGTGCTCCTGGATTCACCGGAACAAGCAAGACGCGACGGAGAAGGCCATCATTCTCGGCCGCACCGCCATCGCCAAGGTGATGCTGAACACCCCGCTCACCGCCGGTGAAAGCAAAGTTGTCAAACGCGCCCTCGTCATCGGTGGCGGCATCGCCGGCATCCAGACCGCCCTTGACGTCGCCGACGCCGGCTTCCACGTCGCCATTGGCGAACGGAAACCGGCCATCGGCGGCTAGATGGCCCCGCTCGACAAAACCGTCCCGACCCTCGACTGCGCCGCCTGTG
>JAJBTL010000029.1 GCA_020860865.1 Planctomycetota bacterium
GCACAGCGCGGACAGGGCGGAAAAGCGGCCCGAATGGAATTTAGCAACAGGCTCTAATAGAGAGCATGGCCGGGCGCTATCACCGCGCCCCGCCGAAATACATTCGAATGGAAGACAATACACGAGGACACGAAACCAATGGCTAGAAAAAAACCGTCCCGGCCCGGCCCGAACCAGCCTTTCACCTCGAAGGGCGCCGCGCGCGGCCGCCCGAAAGGGGACCGCAGCGGACACCGGTCCGTTGACAACCGTTCCCGCTCCCACGTCACGGCCAACCGCCAGAACGGCTTTGCCGGCGGCGACCGGCCGTACGATTATGCGTTTTACGAATCGGAACCGGCCACACCGGAATATATGTCGCGGCTGTTCCAAAGCCATTCCTTTCAGGTGGATGACCGGCAATTGGGACTGTTCTGGCGCTATTACGAACTTCTCAGGGAACACAACGCCAGCCTCGACCTCACCCGGATTATGGGTATCGAGGCCACCGTGCTCAAGCATTTCGTCGATTCCGCCGTCATCCTCGACTGGATTGAGCCGAACGGACCGCTCCTCGACATCGGCAGCGGTCCCGGTTTTCCCGGCGTCCCCATCGTCATCATGCGGCCGGATCTCCGGGTCATTCTCGGCGAAAGCCGGGGCAAGCGGGTCGGGTTCCTCGGCGAAGTCGTGCAAGCGCTCAAGTTGAAAAACGTCAGTATCTTCCCGAAATCGGTGCGGGAGGATTCGCCGCTCGGACGCGATTACGGCCAGCCGGTCGGCGATGTCATCACCCGCGCCCTCGAAACGATTCCGTCGACGTTGGAACGGGTGCTCCCGTTTGTCGAGCCGGGCGGACGGGTCATTTTCATGAAAGGACCGTCGGCGGACGACGAAGTCCGCGAAGCCGAATCACGGTTCGCCGACATATTCAGTTGCATGCTGGACAAACTGTATGTGTTGCCGGGATCCGATCAGGGCCGGCGGTTGGTGGTTTTCCAGCGTGAAAAGTACGGCGGATAGAGATGTTTTACACTCTCTGTCCAACCGAATATCCGGACGGCTACCATACCACTTGAGATTTTCCTCAATTTCTCACTGGACGCGACCGATACTTGCACATAGAGTATACCATTATTACCACTCTTCTCCATGTCGTCTAATTTCTGTTCGGAATCCTTTGGGTTTTCCGACATCTTTATCCACAAAGCGGCGCCAGGCGCCGTACAATCGTTCACTTTAATCGAGTTTACGGAATCTGATTGTATCCGTTCAAGTACCGGAAAGGGAAAAGCATGCGTATGTCAATGGCCAAAAAGATTTATTCCATTGTTTTTATCCTCCTCGTTGTCGCCGTGGCAATTCTTGGCCTTGGCATCTACAGCGTTTCGACCCTGAACAGCACCATGGCCAGTCTCGGACGCCAGTCGCAGCGCGCCGTCAGTCTCAACCTTATCGACAAGCACACGCTGGAACGGCGAATCGTCACCACCCAGATCATCGAATCGGTGGATGAAAACCAGATGAAGGCCTGGATGGACAAGGATCTGAAAGCTGTCGAGACGTCGATGGCCGCCGCTATCCAGGAATTCGCCGATAACTTCGAGCAGCCACTGACCCAGCAACAAACCACCTATATCAACAGTATCAGGAATTATTGGGACGAATACGTCAAGGTAACGAACCGGATAGCCGCCACCTCCTACGAAAATTCCAACCAGAAAGCCAACCTCCTGAACGAAGGCATGTACGACTTCTGGGAAAAGATTGACTCCGACCTGAGTAGCCTGGCGGATTTCGTCACCGAGGTCAACGAACCGGAAATCTACATTCCCTGGTCTCCCCGCATTCGTGAAGTCCGGCACGACATTATGCGCTACCGCTATGTCGTCACCAAGTTCATCCCCGAAACAGACCCGAACCGCATCGCCAACTACGAGAAGGAAGTCATAGCCCTCATGCAGGGCCTGGACAAGGAAATGGCGGAAATCGCCAACACCTTCGAAGCGGCCAAGGGCGGCAGCCAGGCCCGGGATATCGCCAACCGCCTCCTGAACACCGCCGCGCCCGCCTTCCAGCAGATTCTCGCCCTTGTGCGGCAGAGCTCGAACGTCCGCGCCTATGCCCTCCTGAACGGCGAAGGCCTCGTCGCCCGGCAACGCCTCGACAGTTACACGAACGACATCATCGCCCAGGCCATGGCCAACCTGTCGAACTCCATCGAACAGAGCGCCATCACCGACCGCCGGGTCATTTACACCATGCTCATCATCGGCTTTATCGGCGTCGTCGTCTCCCTTATCGTCGCCTACATCACCGTCTCCGCCATCATCAAGAACCTGAATAACATCATCGGCAACCTGAACGAAAGTTCCACCCAGGTCAACTCCGCCGCCGGACAAATCTCCGACTCGTCCCAGAGCCTGGCGGAAGGGTCGACGGAACAGGCCGCCAGCCTTGAAGAGACGTCCTCCGCCCTCGAGGAAATGGCCTCCATGACGAGGCAAAACGCGGACAACGCCAACAAGACGAACGACACCACCCAGAACAACAACAAGCTCATCGCCACCGGCTCCGAAGCGGTCAACAACATGTCCCAGGCCATGGCGGAAATCAGCGACTCGGCCGAACAGATTAACCGCATCATCAAGACCATCGAAGACATCGCCTTCCAAACGAACCTCCTGGCCCTCAATGCCGCTGTCGAAGCGGCCCGCGCCGGCGAGGCCGGCAAGGGCTTTGCCGTCGTCGCGGACGAAGTCAGGAACCTGGCCGGCCGTTCGGCCCAGGCGGCCCGGGACACGACGCAACTTATCCAGACCACGATTGAACGGGTGCGGAACGGTTCGGAAATCGCCGGCCAGTTGGATGTCAGCTTCAAGGAAATCGAGGAAGGCTCCCACTCGGTGGCGCGGCTTATTTCGGAAATCACCTCCGCCACCAACGAACAGGCCCAGGGCGTCGACCAGGTCAATACCGCCGTGGCCCAGATGGACAAGGTCACCCAGTCGAACGCCGCCACCGCCGAACAAGCCGCTTCGGCCGCCGAGGAACTTTCGGCCCAGGCCTCGGCCCTGAACGGGATGGTGGATGATCTGGTGGCTATGGTTGAAGGCCGGGTCCGGACCGGCGGCTCTGCCGGCCGCCTCAGCCCCCACGCCGGCGGCCGGGTGATGAAGGTGCGCCAGCTCGAATCCAGTTCGATGCCGCCGTCCTCCACCACCACCCCGCGCCAGAGCCCGATGAAGATGCTCCCGGCCTCGGAAGTGATTCCGCTGGACGAGTCGGACGATTTCTAAACACGCATCTCTAGTTTACATTACAATGAAACAGCCGCCCCGGTTTTCCGGAGCGGCTGTTTTTATGCACCAAGCCGATCTTCGTAACTACGGCGACGCCGTAAAACCTGTCAGTCCTTCTTCGCAATGACGCAGAGGCAGCGGTCGTCCGTCAGTTCCCGCCACTCGACCGAGGCGAAACCGGCCTTTTTCAAACTGGCGGCATACTCGTCCGGGCTGTACAGGTTGAGGCGGAGAACGTCCATGTGTTCCGGCTCGTTGACAGTCTCGTCGCCGTTTTTCCAGGCGTGGACGAGAACGGCGAAGCGCCCGGCCGGCTTCAGGATGTCATGAATGGCCCGGTAGCAGTCGTCCACCCGGTCCCAGAAATAGGTTGTCTCGATGGCGGTGACGAGGGAGAAGAGCCCCCGGTCGAACGGCATGTCGAGAACTTCCGCCTGCTTGACAATCACCCGGCCGGCCTTGACCGCGTCCCGGTTGTAGGCCTCGGCCTTGGCGACGGAGACGTCCGAGTAATCGATGCCGTAGACCATTGCCGCCTTTTCGGCGAGAAGCTTAATCGCCAGACCGCCGCCGCAGCCGACATCGAGGACGACGTCGTCCGGCGCCGGATTCAGGACATCGACAAACGCCCGGGTCATGTCGGCGTGGCCGACATACATTTTTTCCACTACTTCCTCGCCGGCCTTGCCGACCGGCTTCCGGTAATTGGACAGGTCTTCCACAGACATTTCGCTGATTCTCCCTTCTCGTAAAGCCCTCGAGGATTTAGTATACCGGTACAGGCGGCGGAGTGGAACCACCTTTGCCGCCAAAACCGCCGCGATCGCGAAGGAGACCGCCATGAAACACGCATGCAAAATCACCGTTCTACGCCGGGAACTGTTCCAGGATCTGGCCGACCAGTACCTGGCCGACCCGCAGTCCGGCAAGTGTCCCGTCTTTCAGGACGGCCAGGAGTTCCTCGTCGATATGGACAATTATTTCCGCATGCTGAGCGGCAAGTTCTGCGCCGAAGCCTGGGACTGCGTCAGCCGCTATGTGTACAGCGCCCTGCAGGGCGGCTCTATCATGCGCGGCTGGACCAACGACGAAAAGGTCATGATCGCCTGCTGCAACGACGGCACCAGGCCGGTCATTTTCAAACTGGAACGCATCGACCTCGAGGACTGACCGGGACGGCGGCCACCGTCGCCACCCGGTACCTTTACCCCGCTATCCGCTCTTACTCGGGAAGGACATGACATGACAGCGAAAAAGACATTACGCCTGGTTATGCCGCAGTGGCAGGGCGCCGACGGCGGCATGGCCTACCCGGGCCGGGTTTATCCCCTCGGCGCGCGGCTTCTTCACTTTCTGGCGCCGGACAGCGAAGCGCCGACCGTTCTCGTGCCGGTCGAACCGTATGAGGGCCTTCCCCGACCCATCGAGGACAAGGTCGCCTGGCACAGCGTCGTCCTCCGGCAGGCGCGGGCGGCCAGGCACATCATCGACGCCCACACCCCCGACCGCGTCATCATGTTCGGCGGCGACTGCCTCGTCAGCCAGGCGCCCTTCGCCTACCTGAACGAACGCTACGGCGGCACCGTCGGCCTCCTCTGGATAGACGCCCATCCGGACGTCACCACCCCGGACGTCTACGAAGCGGCCCACACCTATGTTCTCGGCAACCTCCTCGGCCACGGCGATCCGGCCCTAGCCCGCGAGGTGGCGGTGCCGTACCGGCCGGAACAGGTGCTCCTCGTCGGCGTCCACGACACCCACACTAATGAGACGGAGACCATCAATCGCCTCGGCCTCCGCACCATCCCGCCGGAGGCGCTGGCCGATTCGAACAGCCCGGTGACGGACTGGATCCGCGAACACGGTTTTAAACAGGTCGCCATCCATTTCGACCTGGACGTCCTGGAAATGAAATCGTTCCGTTCCCAATTCCATTGGAATTCCCTGGAGGAGGTGAAGATCCAGGCGGCGGACGGGCGCATACCAATCCCGCGCTTCACCCAGCTCATCCAGGACATCGCCACCGTGTCCGATGTCGTCGGTTTCAGCTTTGCCGAACACCTGCCGTGGGATGCCTACCACCTGAAGACCATGATGGAATCGTTCCCGTTCATGAGATAGGTATTCCTCTTCCCGGAGATCGCCAATGGCGCTGGTACCGTTAGACCACATCCAGATAACCGTCCGCGACATGACGGCGGCGGAACCGTTCTACGACAGGCTGATGCCGATTCTCGGCTACGATTTGGCCAACAAGATAAGCGCCGTCATAGAGGAACACGACCTCTACGTCGTCGAATATCTCCATCCCGACCTGGACTTCGGCATCTGTTCGCCCCGGCAGGCGTTTCGGGACGACACGGTGCACCGCCGGAAGCCGGGCTCCCTGCACCACCTCGCCTTCCGGGCGCGGGACCGGGACGAGGTCGACCGGTTGTACCGGGAAGTCCGGGCCATCGGCGCGAACATCGTCCACGCCCCGCGCATCTTCCCGGAACACGGCCCGAACTACTACGCCTGTTTTTTCAAGGACCCGGACGGCATCAAGTTCGAAATCGTCCATAACGTCGCTGATTAAAATCAACGCGGCTGTGCCGCGTTTTCGCGAAAGGATACCGATCATGCTTCACCAGTCCAGCCTTGGCGCCGCGTTTCTTGTCCTTGCCGCGATCGGCTGTTGTGCCGCGACCGCCTTCGCCGCCGCGCCCGAACCGGAAAGGCGCGAGACCGTCGTCGACAACATCCCGGTGGTGTACGTGGATGCCGGACCACGGGACGGCGAGGCCCTCGTGTTTATCCACGGCTGGGCCTCCAACCTGACCTTCTGGCAGGCGCAGATGGACGCCTTTCAGGGCCGCTACCGCTGCATCGCCATCGACATGCCGGGCTTTGGCCGGAGCGGGAAACCGCAGGACATCGACTACGACCTCGACCTCTACGCCCGGGCCATCGCGGCGGCGGTGGACGACGCCGGCGTCACCAATCCGGTCCTCATCGGCCACAGTATGGGCTTCGCCATGGCCCGGCAGTTCCTGGTCCGCTACCCGGGTGTTGCCCGGGCGGTGGTGAATGTCGACGGAACCTATTTCCCGGTCCCGCCCACGGAGGAAGGCCGGGCCGAGTGGGAAAAGAACACGCAGGGCCTGGCCCAGTCGTTTGCCGGACCCGGCCGCGACGACATGATGAAACAGTTCACCGAATGGGTGTTCATGGGAAAAACCCGGGAAGACGTCCGCGCCGTCGTCCGTCCGGTCATGCTCGCCGTCGACCCCTACGTCATGACCAATTCGATGATCGAATTTGTCGATCCGAAATGGTGGGAGCCACTCCATTTCGATGTCCCAAG
>JAJBTL010000170.1 GCA_020860865.1 Planctomycetota bacterium
CCTGTTCTTTTTCTTCGTCGGGCGTGGTGGCATGGCCGGACCGTGGATTGCCGGCATCGTCAACGACTGGCTGGGCCTCCGGGCGGGAATGGCGACGGCGGCGATCTTTTGCGTCGTTATGCTTCTCTCCCTCGCCCGCATACAGCAGCGCCTGCGGACCGACGGGCAGGCGGCGAAAGAACACGCTTGAAAGGAATGCTTATGGATAACCCAACACGTGAATTCGTCAACACCGCCCGGGCGGGCCGTCCAGTTTACATAACAGACGTGAGGAATCGGTACAATGCCCTGCCCCGCGAACAGTCATTTCCCCTTCATATCATTGTCAAAACAATAGACGGCGGTGACCGCCGGCTGTCCCTGCGTCTTCCCCGGTTCCTGGACAGTGAAGAGGCGGAAGGACGTTTCACGGTGGATTTCTTCCTGGCGGAAATTTACAACATTCTCTCCAGCCTCGGCGGCAGGAAAATTATTCTCGTCAACCCGGAAAACGCGCCGGAGGCGGAAGTGCTTGTCGATGAATTCAACGACAAATTTTGCGTCGACGCGAAGCGTTCCGAACGGTCCGGCTACGGCAAGTGCCTGAACGTTCTGGACCGAATCCTTGGCGCCTTGTCGGACGGGAAAAAAGGCGGATGTAGAAAATTCAGAATGGAATTGGTTACAAAGGATAAGACTTCGAAAATAGAATCGGTCGTACCCGCCGGTCGCGTGGCGGAGATGTTTGCCCTGGCCACCCGGAACCTGGAAGAAAAAACCATCCTCGGCGTCGACATCGGCGGCACCGACATCAAGCTCGCCCTCTCACACGATGGACGGCTGGTGAAGTTCAAGGAGTTTGACTGGTTTCCCGCTTCATTCACCACGGTCGAGGAGTTGATCGATCCGGTTGTCGTCCTCGTCCGCCTGATGGGTTTGGCCGCACTCGCCCACCAGAACGGCGATACCGATCTGGCGAACCGGCTGGAGCCGGCGTTCGCCGTCACGGCAACCGTCCCGGAAATGCTCGGGATAATTGAAGAAGTGACAGCGGCAACCGGTGGCGCCGGATTCGCCTTCGACGCCATCGGCATGTGCTTCCCGGACGTGGTGGTGGACAACAAAATCGTCGGCGGCGAAGTCTTCAAAACCCGTGGCATCCGGGACGCGCTTGGCGCGGACTACGATCGAAGCTTTTCCCGCCTGACCGATCTCGACATCCTTCTCGCTCCGTTTGTCAAACCGGACGGCTGCGTCGCCATCGTCAACGACGGCCCCATGGCCGCTTTCACCGCCGGCGTCGAGGCGGCGGCCAAGGACCCCGCCGCCGTGGCGAACGGCGTTTTCGCCTACACCCTCGGCACCGAACTCGGAACCGGATGGGTGACGGAACAAGGCGCGATTCCGAAAATTCCCCTCGAAGTATACAATTTCATAATAGACCTCGGTTCCTGGCCCGAACGCGAGTATGAGCCGGACGATCTCCGGAGCATCAATAATTTCAACACACGCCTCCCGGGAACGCTGCAAAAATTCGCCTGTCAGAGCGGCGTGTTTCGCATGGCCTTAAAATACTTTCCGGAACGTCGGCCAGACCTTCTCGCCCGACTGCGTGACGCCGGCTTTATCGTCGAGATGGACGGCTACGCCGGGATGGGTCTGTATGTCCCGACCGGTCCCAAGGACATGCGAAAGCCGTTCCTTGAATTCATGATGGGCCTGGTGGATTCGGAAAACGATCCGGACGTGAACCGGATTTTCGAAAACATCGGCGTCGCCCTCGCCGTGACCGGGGAGGAAATCGACTGGATTCTCGCGCCTGCGGCGCGTGAACGCATTCTCTTCGGCCGTCTCGTTAAGAATCCGTCCTGCTTCTCTCTGGTGAAAAAAGGGGCCGCGTCTCGAGGCGCCGCCGCTCTTCACGTCGCGGACAACGATATGGCTGAGACGCCACTGATGCGCGACCTCCGGGAACACAGTGAATACACCGTCGCCTAGTTCGCCCAGGCGGTGGGAGCGGTTTATTATGGCAATCTCGTTCTGGCGACAAGAATCGGGGTACTAGGAATGGAATGAAACTTTTTCTTCAGTATCCGGATTTTAGAAAGAGCCGCCCCCTTCATGGGATTTTGCTTCTCCGAAGAACGATCACCTCAGCCGAAGAACGACCACATCAGCCGATAACTTGGGAAGAAGGAATATTCCACTTATGCCAGGAAAGCAGTCCCATCCATGGCACCGACAAAATCAGTGGCGGTTGAATCTGGGCGCCGCAGGCGGGCCAATTCAGGGTGGTGCGACCCACTTAGCCAGGCCATTTATACTACACCGATGAGTGGGAATCATACGCTTCTCTGGCTCTACGAGGCGACCATGTCGTCGTGAATAAAGTGCGAGGTAAACCGAAAAGTAGAACATATAAATGGCATCGAGGCTTTTGGAATTATGACAAGCACTGGCTCTACACTTATCGCGGAGTACCGCACAAACTGTTCCATCTCTATTTGGGTGAAGTTTCTTACCACTTCAACCATCGAGAGGAACCGATTTTTCCACTGATACACAAGACTCTCACGACCATTCCTAAAATTGAAGTTAACCAGATTTTGGTCCGAGATCCTTAGGAATTACCATTAAAAACCCGGAAAGCGTCCGAGCGCTTTCCGGGTTCACTTTTATGGGTATTAAATGTATTTGCCTGTTGTTTAGTCGTAAAGCAGTACGGCGATATCCGGATCATCGATGTTCTTGCTGTTATACCACTTGGCGCCGGTGTCGATGTCGGTGACCTTCTTGCCGTTGGCGGCGTCCACCGCCATGCGGATGGCTTCATAGCCCATGCGGTAGGGGTCCTGGGTGACCGAGCCGTAGAAGGCGCCGCTCCTCACCGCGTCCTTCTGGTTGGAGCCGGCGTCGAAGCCGACCACGATCAGGTCCTTGTACCGGCCCTTGGTGCGGTCAAGCTCGGTGGCGTCGGCGGTGACGCTGATGAAGCCGTTCACCGCGTCCTGGTTGGCGGCGAAAATGGCGGCGGTGTTGGGAACCATGAGCATGGCCGAGCCAACCGCCTGGATGTCGGCCGGGGTAGTGGTCGGGGGAACGGTGACCACGATCTTCACCTTGGCCGGTTTCTCGCTGGGAACGTCCCAGTTGGTCTGGCCGCCGATGGAGACGGCGCCCTTCAGGCCCGGATCCATAGCTTCGATACGCTTCTTCATCTGGTTGACGAAGCCGTCGGTGCGCTGGACGATGGAGCCGGAAGTGGAGTCCTGAGCGAGGACGGCGACGGTGGCCGGAGCGGCTTCGGTGCCGGCTTTGATCTTGGCCTGGAAGACGTCGTAGTCGGCGAGGTTGTCGGCGACGAAGGCGCCGGCGTTCTCGTTGTTGGTGGCGGCGGTGGCGACGACGGCGCCCGAGGTGTCGCCGGGGACGCCGGAGTCAAAGCCGATGACCGGTATGCCGTTGGTCTTGGCCTTGACCAGGGCGTCCTGCACCGCTTCCGGGTCGCAGGCGGCGAGGACGATGGCGTCCGGTTTCTGGTTGATAGCGGCCTGGACCTGCTCCACCTGCTGCGGAATGTTGGACTCGGCGTCCGGGCCGTTGACGACGATACGCACGCCCAGTTCGCGGCCGGCGTCCTCGGCCCCCTTGAAGGAGGCCTGGTAGAACTGATTTTGCAGGCTCTTCGAGATGATGACGATGGTCTGCCCGGCCTGGGCGGCGGTTGCGAACATCGCGACGGCGGCGAACGCCAGCAACGCGGTCATTTTCAGCTTCATACTCTGTCTCCATTCAAAAAAGAAATATTTCAATGGCCCGTCGTGGACCCACGATACGCTCGAACGTTGATACGCTTGATTGTTGCCGCCATTACGCGCTCCGGGCGCGCTTGCTGCGGATGACGTCCACCAGCACCGCCGCCACCACCACCACGCCGATCAGGACCTGTTGCCACTGCACCGGAATCCACATGGACATCAGGCCTTGTTTCAGAACGTTAATGACCAGAACGCCGATCATGGTGCCGGCCAGGGAGCCGACGCCGCCGGCAAGCGAGGCGCCGCCGATGACGCAGGCGGCGATGGCGTACATCTCCAGGCCGCCGCCGGTCTGCGGGGTGATGGAGGTGAAGGTGGCGGCGTAGATGACGCCGGCCAGACCGGAGAAAAAGCCGGACACGGTGTAGATGAGAAGCTTCCAGTTCGATGTATTGATGCCGGAGAGGCGTACCGTCTCCTCGCTGTTGCCGATGGCGTAGGTGTAGTTGCCGAGCTTGGTGTATTGCAGCAGGACCCACGCCAGGATAAAGAAAAAGACCAGCCACATAGCCCCCATCGGAAAGCCGGAGGTGGTTTTAAAAAACACCGTTTTGAACCAGCCGTCGGCGTGAGTGATGCTGGGGTAGCGCATGGTCTGCACCCGCGCCGCCACCGAGCACAACCCCATGGATATAAATTGGGCGCCCAGGGTGGCGATAAAGGGCGGTATGTTCAGTTTGCCGATAAAGAAGCCGTTCATGAGGCCAAACAGGGTGCCGGTGAGGACGATAAGAAGCAGGCACTGGCCCATCGGCAGCTTCCAGACATTGTAGGCGACGCCGCCGATCAGGGCCGACCCCACCGTCACCGTGCCGACCGACAGGTCGATACCGCCACTGATGATGACCAGGGTCATGCCTATGGCCATGAAGCCGGTGTAATAGGAGGAGTCGAAGATGCTGATCAGCGTGTCCCACGAGTAGAAATTGGAACCGAAGAGCGAGAAGAATATGAACAGCACCACCAGCACGGCGATAGCGATGGCGATCTGCTGGCCCGGACCCTTGAGATAGGCGACCAGGCCGTGCGACGGTTTTTCATTCATTGCTGTTTCCTCAAGTAGAGTGGGCGTTGAGTTCGTTATGATTATGCCGAGCCGGCGTCTCTAGACGGCGTCGGCCGGGGCCTCCTCGGCGTCGGCGTACTGGGTGGCGCTGTGCACGATCTTTTCCTGGCTGGCGTCGGCGATATCGTACTCGGCGGTTTTGCGGCCCTCGCACATCACCACCACCCGGTCGCAGAGATGCAGCACCTCCGGCAGCTCCGACGAAATCATGATGATCGACTTCCCCTGCTTGGCCAGGGCGCGGATCAGGTCGTAGATCTCCGCCTTGGCGCCGACGTCGATGCCGCGGGTCGGCTCGTCGAAGACCAGGATCTCGCAGTTCCTGATCAGCCACTTGGCGATAATCACCTTCTGCTGGTTGCCGCCGGAGAGGTTACGGACCAGTTGGTCACTGCCCGGCGTCTTGATGCGCAGGCTGCCGATATAGCGCTCGGTCTCCCGCCGGCATTCCTTCCAGGAGATGAACATGCCGTGGGAGATGAAGCGGTCCATGCTGGCCATGACCGCGTTCCTGGTCACCGACATGCCGGTCACCAGCCCGTAGCGCTTGCGGTCCTCGGAAAGGTAGCCGAGGCCGGCCCGCACCGCATCGGCCGGGCGCCTGATGACGACGGGCTGGCCGTTGATGCGGACGCTGCCCGAATGCATGCGATCCGCCCCGAAGACAAGCCGCATGGTCTCGGTGCGGCCGGCGCCGACCAGGCCGGCGAAGCCGAGAATCTCGCCCTTCCTGAGCGTGAAGGACACGTCCTTCACCACCTTGGAGCAGAGGTTGCTGGCCTCGAGCACCACCGGCGCGTCCGGCGCCACCTCGCTCTTTTCCTTGACGGCGTGGGCGATGCTGCGTCCCACCATGAGCGTGATGATATCGCTGATCTGGCACTCGTTGGTATTCAGGGCGCCGACATATTCGCCGTCCCGCATCACCGTCACCCGGTCGGCGATTTCCATTATTTCCTGCATGCGGTGGGAGATGAAAATGATTCCTACCCCCTGCGCCTTCAGGCGGCGCATCTTGGCGAAGAGGTCTTTGGACTCGGTGTCGGAAAGGGCGGCGGTGGGTTCGTCCAGCACCAACACCCGCGTTTCCGGAAAACTCATGGCCCTGGCGATCTCCACCATCTGCATCTTGCCGACCGAGAGGTTGGCGATGATATCGGTGGGCCGGACGTGGATGGCGAATTCGTCTATCAGCGCCTGGGCGGCCTTGTTTAGTTTGCGCTCATTGTAGAAAAAGCCCCGTGACTCGCGGCCAATAAAGATGTTCTTCGCCACTGTCATCTGGTTAAGCATGTTCAGCTCTTGGTGGACAATGGAAATGCCAGCGTTCTGGGCCTCGCGGGTGGTGGCGAAGCGCACCGGCTTGCCGCCGAGGATGATTTCCCCCTCGTACTCGCTGTAGATGCCGGTCAGTATCTTCATCATCGTCGACTTGCCCGCCCCGTTCTCACCCACCAGGGCCAGCACCTCGCCCGGCTGGAGCGAGAGACGACATTTCTTTAAGGCGTGGACGCCGGGGAAGCGCTTGTCAATCCCCCGCATCTCCAGTATGGGCGCCGCCGACGCCGCGCTACCCGGTACAGACAAGTGGTCTCCTCCTTGGCCTGGCGCCCTGCTTCGGCACCGGCGATGTGGAAGTCGTTTCACAACCGGTCTCATCGCCGTATACTTCGTCAAATCCGGCTCCCCGGAGTATTTTCCGCCCCAACCACCGGGCGAA
>JAJBTL010000188.1 GCA_020860865.1 Planctomycetota bacterium
TCTCCACACCTTCAGGAACCCCACCATCATGTTGTTCACCGGCGGCTTTTTCCTCGCCGCCGCCGCCACGAAATACCGGATAGACCTGAACCTTGCCCGTATCATCCTGAAGCCGTTCGGCAAGCGTCCGGCCATGATCATGCTTGGCCTCATGGTGATTACGGCCCTGTTCTCGATGTTCATGTCGAACACCGCCACTTGCGCCATGATGCTTACCCTGCTCACTCCGGTCCTGGCGATTATCCCGCCGGACGACCGCTGCCGCGCCGGCCTCGCCCTGTCGATTCCCTTCGCCGCCAACATCGGCGGCATCGGCACTCCCATCGGCACGCCGCCGAACGCCGTCGGCATCCAGTTCATCAACCAGATAGGCTACATGTCCTTCGCCAAGTGGATGCTCTACGGAGTCCCCTATGTGGCGATTCTCCTCCTCTTCTCCTGGTGGCTCCTCAAGGTTTTCTTCCCGGCCAAGACCGCCGAAGTCAACCTCGTCATCGAAGGCGAGTGGATGAAAAGTAAGAAGGCCTATGTCGCATGTCGCCTACTTCGGCTTTGCCGTCACCGTCGTCCTCTGGATGCTCGGGGACCTCCACGGCATGAATTCGGAAGTCGTCGCCATGATTCCGATTGCCCTCTTCGCCGCCACCGGCGTCATCACCGTCGCCGACATGAAGAAATTGTCCTGGGACGTCCTCTGGCTCATGGCCGGCGGCATCGCCATCGGTATCGGCATGGACAAGACCGGCCTGTTGCAGCGGATGGTGTCGAGTATCCCCTTCGCCTCGTTCGCGCCGATTATGGTCATGTTCGGCGCCGCCCTTCTCGGACTGCTTCTTTCGACCTTCATGTCGAATACCGCCGCCGCCAATCTCCTCATGCCCCTGATGGCCGCTCTCGCCATCGGCATGCCCGGCCTCGAAGGCATGGGCGGCGCCATTGGCCTCCTGATGGCGGTGTCCATCTCCTGTTCACTCGCCATGTCACTCCCGATCTCGACGCCGCCGAACGCCCTCGCCATGGCCACCGGCACGGTCCAGACAAAGGATATGGCGAAGGCCGGGGTCATTATCGGCATCGTCGGCCTCCTCGTTATCTTCGGGATGCTGTGGCTCTACACGGTGGTGGGATTTTTCTAGGAGACATCGTCTCTCCGGCCGTGGCGCCATGTCCATGGCGTCACGGTCGAGACGTCGGCCGGGGGGATGGATAATAAGGGTTCTTTCAGAAATAATTGGACAGGGTTTTGAGACGGGGGTCGGGAGCGGTACCGGTGGAGGGAACGGACATGACGGATGACGAATCCCCGACGCCGGCTCCCGGGGACATCCACGAACTGCGGCGTCCGGCGTCGGAGGCGATTCCGAACCTGCGACGGCTCATGTCGAAGACGCGGCGCATCGGCATCTGGGCCGACCGCATCCGTCACGCCTACTTCTCCGATCCGGCCAAGCGCCGCGTCGTCAGGAAAGGCGAGCGCATCCTGACCCAGGACGTCATGAACGACAAGCTGTTTTATGTCGAAGAAGGGTCGTTCACCTGTTCGGTTCTCGTCGAGTCGTCGAACGGCGAGCGGGAGCGGTTGGAACTGTTCCGGGTCAAACCCGGCGGTTTTGTCGGGGTCCGGAGCTTTTTCTCCGACGCCGGCCTCGCCGTCTTCGATTCGACGGCGGACGAGGATTCCGTCGTCTGTTGGATGGACCAGGGCACCGAGCCGGTGGATGTCGGGCATTACGGCAGTTTGCGGGAGCAGTTTTTCCCCGTCATCATGAAGGAACTCGAGCACCGCCAGTTCCGCCTGACCTGGGCGGCAAAGGAACGGGTCTCGGCCCGCATCCGTCTCCACAAGGCCGAGGACATGGCCACCCTCGGCCAGTTCGCCGCCGGCCTGGCCCACGAACTCAATAACGCCACCAGCGTCCTCATGAGTTCGTCCCAGCACCTCGGCGGCCAGCTTGGCCAGTATTTCGACCGGTACGCGCCGGAACTGTCGGCCTGGTTCCGCCCGCGGCATGGAGCCGGACGCCAACCTCTCGAGTTCCGAAGTCAGGGAGAAGGCGCGGGAATTATCCCGCACCCAGCGGGTCGACTACGAGACCGCCAAGGATCTTATCCGCATGTTCGGCGGCGGCATTCCCGGGAAATTGCCCCGGGACGTGAAGGAACTGCAGACCGCCTGGATGACCGGCCGCAGTTGCCGGGACATCCTGTTCGCATCGAAACATGCGGCGAATATCATCCATTCAATTAAGCAACTGTCCGTCGGCGGCCATGCCAAACGGGAGCCGCTGGCCCTGAAGGAGTCCATAAGCCGCGCCCTCGAGCTCCTCCGGGACACCCTGAAGGATGTCGACGTCCAGGCCGACGTCGCGCCGGATCTCCCTGAGATTGAGGGGAATATCGGCGAGTTCATGCAGATATGGCTGAACCTGACACGGAACGCCTACGAGGCCTTGCGGGACGCCGCCACCCCGGACCCCCGGATTTGCATCACCGCGACCAGCGGGCCGGACGTCATCAGCGTCGCCATAACGGACAACGGCCCCGGCATCCCGGAGGCCCTCAGGGACACCCTGTTCCAGCCGAGTATCACGTCGAAAAGCGGCAGCGGAAACAGTATGGGCCTTGGTCTCGGCCTCTATATCGTCAAGCGCCTGGTGGACAGTTACTATGGCCGCGTCGAGGTCAGGAGCGATCCGGACGGCGGCACCAATTTTGTCGTGCATATCCCCATCGACCAGGAAGCGGCCCGGCGCCGGCACCGCGAAAGTTCGGGCCGGGAAGGGCAGTGAGGCCGGGAAGGCGGGTCGGAAGCGGGAGCGGGAATGGGAGCGGTTCGGAAGGACCGGTCGGACCGGGTGGAACGAATGAGACGGTGAACGGGTGGAGCGGATTTCGGGTGTGGAAGAGCTATAAGGCGATGGCATAGGGAAGGAGCGGAGCATGGAAAAAATCTACATCATCTGCGTCGACGACCAGCGGGATGTCCTTTCCAGCGTCCTTCGGGATCTCCGGCCGTTTTCGGAATGGACAATCCTCGAGGAATGCGAATCGGCGGACGAGGCGCTGGACGTCCTCCACGATCTGGAAGTCACCGAGAAGCCCCTCGGCCTCATCGTCTGCGACCACATCATGCCCGGCACCCTCGGGGTCGATTTCCTGGCCAAGGTGGAAAAGAGCCGCCATTTCCGCCATGTCAAGAAGATCCTCATGACCGGCCAGGCGACGCACCAGGATACGATAAACGCCATCAATTTCGCGAAAATCGATTCATATATCGAAAAACCGTGGGACGGTGAAAAGCTCCGGGAAACGGTCCGCCGTCTCCTGACGGAATACGTCTTCGACGTCGGCATGGACCCGTTGCCGTACCGCGCCGTCCTCGACCCGGAAACGTTCATGGCCCGGACGCGGAGCGCCGGGTTCTCGGACTGACCGGCCGGCCCGTTAATGTGTGAAAATATGACCAAGGCGCTGTTCATCCCGGCCCGCGTGCGGCCGGGGCGGACGGCGCACCGTGACAAGAAGGAGTGAATGTCGTGATCGAACACAGCCGAATTTCCTGCGAGACCCTGAAAGCCAAAGTCATGTCGGCCGAAGAGGCGGCGGAACTCATCAAGCCCGGCACCACCATCGGCGCCAGCGGTTTCACCGGTTCCGGCTACCCGAAGGCGGTCCCGGCCGCCCTGGCCGCGAAGATGAAAAAAGAACAGACGGAAGGCCGCACCCTCCGCGTCAACCTCTGGACCGGCGCCTCGACGGGGCCGGAACTGGACGGCGTCCTGGCGGAAGCGAACGGCATCGATTTCCGCATGCCCTACCAGTCCGACCCGACCCTCCGGAACCGCATCAACGCCGGCGAAGCCGGGTATTTCGACAACCACCTCAGTTGCGCCGTGCCGCTGACCGCCAGTGGCGCCCTCGGGCCCCTTCATACCGCCCTCATAGAAGTCACGGCCATCCGCCCGGACGGCAAACTGGTGCCGTCGTCCTCGGTCGGCAACAACCAGTCCTGGCTCGACCAGGCGGAACAGGTCATCCTCGAGGTCAATTCGTGGCAGAACGAAGCGCTTGAAGGCATCCACGACATATACCGGGTCGCCCGGTTCCCGAACACCCAGCCGATTCCGATTGTCCGTCCGGACGACATCGTCGGCGAACGCTTCATGACGGTCGACCCGAAAAAGGTCGTCGCCGTTGTCGAAACGGAAATCCCGGACCGGAACCTGCCGTTCACGGCGCCGGACGAGGCGTCCAAGAAAATCGCCTCGAACATCATCGACTTACTGCCCCATGAAGTGAACAAGGGCCGGCACCCCGAGAACCTCCTGCCGCTCCAGTCCGGCGTCGGCAATATCGCGAACGCCGTCCTCCACGGCCTCGGCGACTCGCCGTTCGAGAATCTCACCTCGTATACGGAAGTCATCCAGGACGGCATGATCGCCCTGATGAAGAGCGGCAAACTGCGGATGGCGTCGGCGACGGCGTTTTCGTTCTCCCCGGACATGGCCGAGGAACTCAACAACACCATGGAGCAGTACCAGGGACGGCTCATCCTCCGGCCGCAGGACGTCAGTAACAGTCCGGAAGTCATCCGCCGCCTTGGCTGCATCGCCATGAACGCTCTTATCGAGGCCGACATCTACGGCAATGTCAACTCGACCCACGTCATGGGCAGCCGGGCGATGAACGGCATCGGCGGCTCCGGCGACTTTGCCCGGTCGGCGTCCATCTCCATCTTCATGACCCCCTCGACCGCCAAGGGCGGGAAGATTTCCGCCATCGTGCCGATGGCCAGCCACGTCGACCACGGCACCCAGGACGTCCAGGTGCTGGTGACGGAGCAGGGCCTCGCCGACCTCCGGGGCCTGACCCCGAAGCAGCGGGCCGAATCCATCATCAAGAACTGCGCCCACCCGGACTACCGGGACATGCTCATAGACTACTTCAACCGGGCCAAGGAAACGAGCACCGGCAAGCACACCCCGGTCATCCTCGACGAAGCCCTGTCGTGGCACGACCGCTTCGTCAAGACCGGCACCATGCTGGCCTAGGCCGAACTCGACGGGACAGGACGCTGCGGTGCAGGACGCGTCGGGACGGGATGGCATAGGCACTGCGCTGCGCCGTTGATTCTCCCGTTTTTCCATTCGCGGGTGTTCCAGTTGAATCAGTGGCGCCGCTTCGGGGATAACCCGGGGCGGCGCTTTTTTTCTGACGCGCTTCGGGCCGGCCACCTTGTTTTTCCGGCACACGGCGGCGGGGAGACACCAGATTTTATGGACGGTGCGTTTACCGTCGGCGTCGATGGAATAGGGGACGCTGTATTCCATGGGTGGCGTGGCCCAGGACGGATAGTCGTTTGACCGGCGCATTGTCGTTTTCCTTTCGTGCGTCGATTCACCGATGAATCGATGCCGCGAAGGATAGCGGCGTTCATACGCGGCAGTACCGATTTTTATTTTTTCCGATTCTTCCCTGACAAACTTCATGTCCCATGTAAAACGCCCCCTCCATTGCGGAAGGGGCGTTTTTTTAGGAGAGTCGAAGTATTTTTCTACAGCCTACTTCTTCGAATAGAACTCGTCGATGGCGGCGAAGAAGGCGTCGATGTTGGCCCAGGGGCTGAGGGGCGGGATATCGCAGCCGGAGGAGATGGACCAGTTCGGGTATTTGCTGCAGCGTTCAAGGAGGGCGAGCGTTTCCTTCCGGACCAGTTCCGGGGTGCCGAGGCGGAAGATGCCGGACGGGTCGAGGTTCCCCATGATGAGGACGTCGTCCGGGACGATTTTCAGCATTTCTTCGATGTCGATGGCGTTCCCAAGGTGGTAGCCGTCGGCGCCGATGGTGAGCATGCTGTCCTTGAGGGGAATCGTGTTGCCGCAGTTGTGGTAGATAAAGCCGAAGTTGGCGTCCTTGACCGCGTCGACGATCCGTTTCACGTAGGCGGTGGAGAACTCGTCGAACAGGTCGGGGGAAAGGAGTCCGGCGGCCGGTTCGGCCATGACAATGCCGTCGGCGCCGATGTTCTTGTATTCCTTAATATATGCCGTGATGAACTGGGTGGTTTTTTCAAGGGTCTTATGAACCATGTCCGGTTCGTCGTAACAGTTGACCATGATTTCCGACATGTCCATAAGGCGGCCGGCCAGGGAGAAAGGCCCGATGACGCCGGCCAGGACCGGGCGGTCGGTGATGAGCTTCTTCGCCATTTCGATGGCCTTGACATAACGGCCGGTGCGGCCGGCGGTGACGCTCGGAACGGCCAGTTTGTCGACGTCTTCTTCAGACTCGATGACGCAGCCGACAACGGTGGGGACTTCGTCGTCCGGGACGGAAATGGTGGCGCCGAAGGCTTCGGCCTCGACGGACAGGTCCATCATGGAGACGGAGGCGGCGGTCGGGCAGCGGTCGGCCACGAGCTTCATGCCCTTGGCCTGCGTTTCCGAGTCGGACACGAGTTCCTTGACACTGATGTCCATCAGGGTGATGCAGGGGAAGGAGAGCACCGGCATGGATTTTTTGGGGCCGGTTCCGAATTGTTCTTTTCTCCAGGATTGCATGTCCATGTCCAAATC
>JAJBTL010000147.1:0-2116 GCA_020860865.1 Planctomycetota bacterium
GCGCCATGGTCGCCCTCGACATCGCCAAGGGCGCGGTCGATCTAGCGGACAAGGAAATACTCCCCCTCGACTTCGCCATGAGCCCGGACCCGGACGTCCGCGCCCGCTTGCACGAAACCGCCGCCGGACTTCTTCGGGAACGATTGGACGATGGCCGATCGGTGGCGATGCTCAATCTCGGCGACGTCTCCGTCTACGCGTCCTTCCGTTATGTCGCGGACATCCTCACTGCCCAGGGCTACGAAATCAGCATGATTCCGGGCGTCACCAGTTTTTCCGCCGCCGCCGCCCGCCTCGGCGTCAGCCTCACCGATATGCGGAAACCCCTCTACATCATCCCGGACGGCGGCAGCATGGACGAATCCCTTATCGACCACGCCGCCGGATTCGTTTTTATGAAATCCGCCGGCAACCTTTCCGCCCTTCTCGAACTTCTCGAGCGGCGCGGCCTCCTGGCCGACGCCAGTGTCGTGCAGAACTGCGGCATGGCGACGGAACGCGTCTTCGCCAGCGCCGCCGGCGCCGAAATCGCGCCGGAGTACTTCACCGTCGTCCTTCTCAAGAAGGAGGGAACGCGATGATCTGGTTTGTCGGCGCCGGTCCCGGCGACATCGATCTCATAACGGTCAAAGGCCAGCGGTTGCTTCGCGAAGCCGATCAGGTCATTTTCGCCGGAAGCCTGGTGAACCCGGCCCTTCTCGAACAATGCAAAGTCGACGCCGTCATTCACGACAGCGCCGTTTTGACCTTGGAACAAGTCGTCGAAGCAATGCGGACAGGCGAACAGAACGGTTGGACCACGGTCCGCCTTCACACCGGCGACCCCAGCCTCTACGGCGCCATCCGGGAACAGATGGACGCATTGAAACGGCTGGCAATCGACTACGACATCGTCCCCGGCGTGTCGTCGTTCTCGGCCGCCGCCGCCGCTGTCCAGGCCGAGTACACCCTTCCCGGCGTCAGCCAGACCGTCATCATTACCCGCCTCGCCGGCCGCACGCCGGTTCCGGACGGCGAAGACATGACCGGCCTCGCCGCCCACGGCGCTTCGATGGCGGTTTTCCTCAGTTCCGGCATGCTCCAGAAATTGCAGGATAAACTCCTGGCCGGCGCCTATACCGAAGACACGCCCGCCACCCTCGTTTACAAGGCCAGTTGGCCGGACCAGCAGGTGTTCCGCTGCCGCCTTGGCGATCTGGCCAGGACCGGCGCGGACCACGGCATTGACAAAACCGCCCTTGTCCTTGTCGGCGGTTTTCTCGGGGACGACTACGAGCGGTCGCAACTGTACCACCCGGATTTCACCACCGGCTTCCGGAAAGGAACCGATGCGGATTGACCTGGCCGCCTTCACCGATCGCGGCCTCGCCCTCGCCACGACCATCGCCCATGCACTCACCCGCGACGGCGACAGCGCCACGGTCGCCAGGCCGGGCAGGGGCGTCCCGCTCCGCGATTGGGCCGAACGCGCATTCCGCGAGGCCGACGCGCTCCTGTTCGTCGGCGCTGTCGGCATCGCGGCCCGGGCGGTGGCGCCATTCGTCCGGGACAAGACAGCCGACCCGGCCGTCGTCGCCATCGACGACAACGGCCGCTTCGCCGTGGCGGTATTGTCCAGCCATGTCGGCGGCGCCAACGCCTTGGCCGAACGGGTGGCTGTCATCACGGGAGCCGTCCCCGTCGTCACCACAGCGACGGACAACGCCGGCGTTTTCGCCGTCGACACCTGGGCGGTCCGGAACAATCTTGCCATCATCAATCCACACGCGATCAAATACGTTTCGGCCAAACTACTCCACGGCGACGGCATCGTCATCGAATCAGCCTATCCGGTGAGTGGATCGATGCCTGACAATGTCGTCCTACGGAAACGCGTGGCAGGGGACAACGCCGTCCCCGATGTCATCATCGATGTTACAAAACCGACCAACGTGAAAGCCGAAGACACGGCCGGTGACGGCGAGACCACGACACCGCTTCGCCTGGCGCCGCGCGCACTGGTCCTCGGGAGCGGGTGCCGAAGAGGTACGCCGGCGACGGCGATTGCGGCGGCGTTCGACACGATCACGGCTGCGGCAGGCATCCATCCGAAGGCGGGCGCGGCGTTGGCGAGTAT
>JAJBTL010000147.1:2126-4483 GCA_020860865.1 Planctomycetota bacterium
GAGCGAGGAATCCCGTTTCTCACTTTTACCGCCGACGAACTGCAGAACGTCGAAGGCGATTTCGCCGCGTCGAAATTTGTCGAGGAAACGGTCGGCGTCGGCAATGTCGCCGAACGCGCCGCCGTCCTCGCATCGGGTGGCGGCAATCTGTATTATAATAAGGTAACCGCTTCCGGCGTGACCATGGCTCTGGCCATCAGTCCCATCAGCCTCGCCTGGTAGGGCAGGGAAGCGATTGGTAAAAGATTCAGGGGGAGTCCAAGACGATGTCGACATTATGGGTAGTGGGTATCGGCCCGGGCGGCCGCGACGGTATGACCGGCCAGGCCCTGGCGGCTCTGGAGGCGGCGGAGGTCCACTGCGGCTACCAGGCCTATGTCGACCTGGTCCGGCCGCTGTTCCCGGACAAGGAAGTCGTCGCCACCGGCATGACCCGCGAGGTCGAACGCTGCCAGGAGGCGCTTCGCCTCGCCGCCTCCGGCCGCGCTGTCGCCATGATCTGCAGTGGCGACGCCGGCGTCTACGGCATGGCCGGCCTCGTCCTCGAACTGGCCGGCGACATCCCGCCGGTCGATATTGAAATTGTCCCCGGCGTCTCCGCCGCCATGGCCGGCGCCGTCGTCCTCGGCGCGCCACTCATGCACGACTTCGCCGTCATTTCCCTCTCCGACCTCATGACCGAATGGAGTCTGATAGAAGCCCGCCTCGCCGCCGCCGCCCAGGCCGATTTCGTCCTCTGCCTCTATAACCCGTCCAGCCGGAAACGGCACGACTACCTGGCCCGTGCCGCCGCCATTGTCGGTCGCCACCGCGCTCCGGACACGGTCTGCGGCTGGGTCCGGAACATCGGCCGGGACGGCCAAACGTCCGGCATCCTCGATCTCGTCGGCCTCGAATCGTTCGCAGCCGACATGTTCACGACGGTATTTATCGGGAACAGCCAGACGAAACGCCTCGGCGACCGCATGGTTACGCCGCGCGGCTACCGGGGCCTGTCGTGAAGCGGGTCCTCATTTTCGGCGGCACCGCCGACGGCCGCGCCCTTGCCGAACGGTTGTGCTCGCTTCCGGTGGACATCACCGTCTCCGTCGCCACCGACTACGGCCGGGATGTCCTCGCCGCCCTGCCGGACCGGGTGCGGGTACTGACCGGACGGCTCGACGAAGCCGGCATGCTTGAACTGTTCAACTCCGACAAACCGGATTGGATTATCGACGCCACACATCCCTATGCCGTCGCCGCCTCCCTCACGGTGCGCCGCGCCGCCGAAGCGGCCGGTCGGGAAACGCTCCGCCTCTACCGTCCGCCCGGCGCTGTGCGACACGGCAGCGGTCCTGTCAACGGTCGCAGCGTTGATAGCGGACGCGACGCCACCACCCCTGACGCATGCGGCGATGACGAACATGCCCCGGCCGACGTCAGATTTTTCCCCGACCTCGCCGCCGCCGCCGCCGATCTGGCGCGGAGCGAGGAACGCGTCCTCCTCGCCATCGGCGTCAAAGGACTCGGCGCCTTCGTCGGTATCGAAAACTTCGCCGAACGCCTTTTTCCCCGGGTTCTGCCGACGGTGGAATCCATCGAGGAATGCCAGCGTCTCGGTTTCAAACGCGGCCACATCATCGCCATGCAGGGACCGTTTTCGGAAGCGCTCAACCGCGCCATTCTGGACCAGTTCAATATCGGCGCCCTCGTCACCAAGGACGGCGGCGCCGCCGGCGGCCTTGGCGAAAAGCTGGCCGCCGCCCGCACGCGCCGCGCCAGGGTGCTTCTCGTCGGCCGACCGATAGGCGACGGCGGCCTTACCCTGGAAGAACTCGTCGGCCGCATCGGCCGCGATGTGGAGACGGCATGAAGGTCATTCTCATGAGCGCCGGCATGGGTACCGCCGCCACCCTGACCCGCGAGGCCGAACTCGCCCTCGCCGCCGCCGACTGCGTCATCGGCGCCGAACGGCTCCTGACGACGCTCCCGGTGCCGGACAGCGCCGCCACCGTGGCGCTCGCCCGGCCGGAAGACGTTGTCCGCCATCTCGGTGAAAACCGGGACCGCTACGCCGCCCCGGTCGTCGTCCTCAGTGGCGATGCCGGTTTCTACAGCGGCGCCAAACGGATTATCGAACTCCTGAACGTCCAGTCCCTCCTCGCCGCAACATCGGCGACCGGCCCGTCCTCAATCGACGTGACAGTCATACACGGTATCGGCGCGGTGCAGTACTTCGCCGCCCGGCTCCGCCGGCCGTGGCAGGACTTCCGCCTCGCCAGCGCCCACGGCGTCGACACGGATGTCCTGGGCGAGGTAGTGAATCATCCGTGCGTGGTTTTCCTCACCGGCGGCCGTCGGGATGTCGGAACGATTGT
>JAJBTL010000147.1:4493-6558 GCA_020860865.1 Planctomycetota bacterium
CCGCCGGCATCCCGGACGACGCCTTTATCCGCGCCAATGTCCCAATGACGAAACGGGAAGTCCGCGCCGTCGCCATGGCCCTTCTCGCGCCCGAATCGGCGGACATCGTCTACGACATCGGCGCCGGCACCGGATCGGTGTCGGTGGAACTGGCAAACCTCGCCCGTCGCGGCCGGGTGTTCGCAGTCGAGCGCCTGCCCGCCGCCTGCGAACTCATTTACAAAAACCGCGACCGCTTCGGCGTCTACAACCTGAACGTCGTCCCCGGCTCCGCGCCGGATGTCCTCGCCGCCTTGCCGCCGCCGGCCCGGGCCTTCATCGGCGGCAGCGGCGGCGACATCGGCGGCATTATCGCGGCGCTGGTCGGAAAAAATCCGGCTGTCCGAATCGTCGCCGCCGCGATTTGCCTTGAAACAGTTGGGGAAGTGATGGACGCCTTCAAGGCGGAAAACCTCGTGAACATCGACGTGGTCCAGGTGGCGGCCAGCCGGGGCCAGCGCGTCGGCGGCAAGCATCTCATCCGTGCCGAGAATCCGATTTTCCTCCTCGCCGCCGGAGGTCCCGGCGATGCCTGACGCGCCCCGCTTCATGCTTACCGCCCCGGCCAGCGGTTCCGGGAAGACCACGCTCACCGTCGGCCTCCTCCGTGCCCTGAGCCGTCGCGGCCTCACTCCGGCCGCCTGCAAATGCGGCCCCGACTATATCGACCCGATGTTCCACCGCCGCGTCCTCGGCGTCGACGGCTACAACCTCGACCTCTTTTTCTCGCCGCCGCCGCTGGTCCGGCAGCTCCTCGCCCGCGCCGCCGCCACGGCCGGCGTCACCGTTGTTGAAGGCGCCATGGGCTACTACGATGGCATCGGCACGACGGACGAGGCCAGCGCCTATGCCGTCTCCCGGGAAACCAAAACGCCGGCCATCCTCGTCGTTCCGGCCGGCGGCGCCATGATGTCCCTGGCGGCAGTGGTGGCGGGTTTTCAGAATTTTCGAAAAGACAGCCAGATTCGCGGCGTGATCGTGAACAAGGCTTCGGCCCGGTTTTACGAAAAGGCCAGGACGGCTATAGAAAACGAAACCGGCCTCCCGGTTTTCGGGTATCTGGAACGGGACGACGCCATCCAACTGCCAAGCCGTCATCTTGGCCTCATGACTCCCGACAGCATAGGCGCGATGTCCCCGCTCCTCGACCGCCTCGCCGATGCGGTGGAAAGAACAATCGACATCGACGCCATCCTCGACCTCGCCCGAACCGCCCCGGCCCTCGACGGTACGCCGGCATGGTCGGAGTCCGCCGAACCGCTCCCCGCCTTGTCGTCGCCGGTCCCGGCAGGAACGCGCCGGTCTGGTCCGCGCCCCGTTATCGCTGTCGCCCGGGACGAGGCGTTTTCGTTTTACTACCGGGAGAACCTGGAACTCCTTGAAGACTGCGGCGCCAGCCTCGTCTATTTCAGTCCGATACGCGACGCCACCGTTCCGGCCGAGGTGAACGGCCTCTATCTCGGCGGCGGCTATCCGGAAGTCCACGCCCGCGCCTTGTCGGAAAACGTCCCGATGCGCCGGTCCATCCGGGACGCCATCCGCTCCGGCCTGCCGACAGTGGCGGAATGCGGCGGTTTCCTGTATCTTCATAACGAACTGGAGGACGACGGTGGAGCGACCTGGCCGATGGTCGGCGCCATCGACGCCAGGGGGTTCCGTACCGAAAGCCTGCGCCGCTTCGGTTACTGCACCGTCAGGGCGATAAGGGACAACCTCCTCCTCCCGGCGGGCGGCGAACTCCGCGCCCATGAGTTTCATTACTGGGACAGCAGCGCTCCCGGCGACGGCTGCCTGGCCCGGCGGCCATCCGGCGAAACCTGGCCCTGCGTCATCGCCACTTCAAGGCTGTTCGCCGGCTTCCCGCACCTGTACCTGCCGGCGAACCCGGAAGCGGCGGCAAACTTTGTAAAGGCGTGTCTATGATTTCCCTGCGGTTTTTCACCCTCGCCCTTGGCTTCATCCTCGATCTCTGTCTTGGCGATCCCCGGAACTTTCCGCATCCGGTGGTGTGGATAGGGCGGGGCAT
>JAJBTL010000363.1 GCA_020860865.1 Planctomycetota bacterium
GCCACGTCCCCCCCCCCCCTTTTTTTTCCGAAAACTCCATGCCACACCACTCATTTATCCATCGTCGGGTAGCGTATCCGTTGCTGAGAAAAGTGTTTCCACGATCTGGTGGTGATAGTCAACAATCAGCGTTTTTTTGTAGCGACAATGCGATGCCTACCGAAAGAGCGGCATTACTTCGTCGAAAAAGATCAAGGCGAGAAGCTTTCCCGTCGTAAAATCAGTAGAACCTGTTTCATAACTCGCTTTGGTTCGATTTTTCGTTTTGGCGGTCGTGGGCGAGTTCGGCTTTTCCGGGGCAATATGGCTGAATATTGTCGAAAAAGACGGGCGAAGCCAACGGCCGTCAAAACGGAAAAGCGGGCCAAATGGAGTTATGAAACAGGTTCTAATGCCATTCATGCATCGACGCCCACATCGGGCGATATGGGCGTCGGGTAACTTCATGCAATTTGTAATGGCCGTTCGGAACTAGGCGTTTTCCTTCAGCCGGTACACGCCGCGCTCGACCTGTTCGAAGGTGTCCTTGGCCTGGGCGAGAACGACGGAGACGCGCTTCCGCATTTCCTGAACGTCCGTGACCTTGACGCCGGCGTCGCCGAGAAGATCAACCACTTGGCGGGCGCGGAGCGGTTCGTTGGCTTTCTTGAAAACTTCGCGGACAGCGGCGGAGATGTTGACCCGGTTGGCCTTCCGTTTCTTGCCGCCGGCGGTCTTGGCCGCCTTGGCTTTCTTCGGGGTTTTGGCGGCCGCGGCGGTCTTCCCGGCCTTCGCGGTCTTGACAGACTTTGCTGTCTGGGCCTGGCGCGGACGGCCGCGCGTCTTCGCGCCCGCCGCCGGCTCCTCACCGGAAATCTTCTTCAGTTCGGCGTCGAGGCGGGCCAGTTCGGCAGCCACCTTGTCCCGACGTTTCCGGAGCGCGACAGTTTTCTTGTCGCCCTGTTTCTTCAGGCGGATGAGCTCCTGGATGTCCGACTCGGTGAGTTGCATGGCGATCGATTTCAATTGACGTTTCATTGGTGTTCCTTTCTCAAAACGCGGCCCCCGTCCATTTCGTCAAGAATTTTCAAACGCGGCGGAACGGCCTGGACGGCGCGCCGGTCGCAGAACGGCGACATACCCCCTGCTCCCTGACTGATGTTTCCGGATTTCTATTTTTCCGGCCGGCTGGAACGAATCCGTCCGCGTCCGACCGAAAAAAGAAGACACAGGAACCGATCCGAAATCAAACTGTTCTTTTCATAATACGGAATCGGTTCCATACCCACCACCATAGATGAAAGCTGAACAGGCTTTTTTTGCAAAGTAAAAATTCTCAGGAACATGCGGCCTTTTATAAATTTTCATAAATTGACCTGTTCCCCGGAATAAAAAGCGTTTGACCAGGTCGCAAAGAAACTTCATGCCTATTCGGAAAATTCGGCGATTATCGCCATGAACGAGGCGCCGTATTTCTTCAATTTATGCTGGCCGACGCCGTGCACGGTGAGAAACTCCTCGTCCGTCTTTGGCCGCAACCGCGCCATGTCCCGAAGCGACCGGTCGGAGAAAATAACATACGGCGGCACCGATCCCTCCTCCGCCAGCCGCGACCGTTCTTTCCGGAGACGGGCGAAAAGTTCTTCCGGCACCGGCGCCGTCGACTCGCCGTTCTGACCGGCGTCGGCGGAACGCGTCCGTCCGCCGGTGGCGGAACGACGGCCGCCGCCGCTTGGCCGGTCGGTCATCTTGAGAATCTCAAACGTGCCGTTCCCGCGCATCACCTCCCAGCCGGCCTCGGTAACGGAAGGCGTCGGGTATTTGGCGTCGCGAATCTCGGCGAGGCCCTTCGCCACCGCCGCCTCGATGACCCGCCGCCAATAGGACTTGTCCCTGTCCTTGCCGACGCCAAAGGTCGGCAGCTTGTCGTGGCCGTTCTGGCGCACCTTGTCCGTCGCGGCGCCGACGATGATGTCTGTCAGGTGCACGGCGCCGAACCGCCCGCCGGTGCGGGCCATGGCCGACAGCGCTTTCTGGACAGACACCGTCGCGTCCTCCCGTTCGACACTGCCGTGGCAGATGTCGCAGCCGCCGCAGTTGTCGTCCGGGTAGGTTTCGCCGAAGTATTCAAGGATATGGCGGCGACGGCAGGTGTCGCTCCTGGCGTAGCGGGCCATGCGGTCGAGCTGTTCCTGCGCCACCTGCCTGGCCATCGGGTCGAGGACGGCGGCGTTGAAGCGGGACAGTTGGGCAATGTCGCCGGCGCCGTGAAGAAGAAGGCAATGCGCCGGTTCGCCGTCCCGGCCGGCCCGGCCGGTCTCCTGATAATAGCCTTCCAGATTCTTCGGCAAGTCGCCATGAATGACGAACCTGACATTCGGCTTGTCGATGCCCATCCCGAAGGCAATGGTGGCGACGACCACCTGGCACTTGTCGTTCCGGAACGTCTCCTGGGCCCGGTGGCGTTCGTCGTCCCCGAGGCCGGCGTGGTACGACACGGCGTCGATGCCGATTTTCCTGAGCATCGCCGTCGTCGACTCGACGGACTTCCGCGTCGTCCGGTAGATGATGCCGGCGTCGCCCGGCCGCTCCCGGATAAACTCGGCCATCTGTTTCGCCACGTCCTCCTTTTGCCTGACCGTGTAGGTGAGGTTCGGCCGGTTGAACGAGGCCCGGGTCAGATGCGGCTCCCGGAGGCCGAGGCGGGAAAGGATATCATCCGCCACCCGTGGCGTCGCCGTCGCGGTGAAAGCAGCGACCGGAACGTCGGGGAAATGTTTCGTCATCGCGGCGAGGGACAGGTAGTCCGGCCGGAAATCGTGGCCCCATTCGGAAATGCAGTGAGCTTCGTCCACGGTGAAGGTGGCGATGTCGAGGGTCTTCAAATAGTCAAGAAACCCGGGCGAATTGAACCGTTCCGGCGAGATATAAAGAAGCTTTATGTCCCCACGGCGGACGCCCGAATAGACGTCCTTCTTTTCCCGTTCGCCAAGGGTGCTGTTAAGGCTGGCCGCGCCGATGCCGTTCCCGACCGCCGCGTCAACCTGGTCCTTCATCAGGGAAATAAGCGGGCTGACGACGATGGTGACTCCGGCATTGAGGCAGGCTGGAAGCTGGTAGCAGAGGGATTTTCCGCCGCCCGTCGGCATCACGGCGAAGACATCCCGCCGCGCCATGATGGCATTGACGATTTCTTCCTGGTGCGGCCGGAAGCTGGAAAAACCAAACACGTCCATGAGGGTTTTTGAGATTGCTGTCATACCGGCGTCGCATCCTGTCGGACGATGGCGACGGCGAAGTCGGCCTGGACCGCCGTTTTGCCGCCGCTGGCGATGGACCCTTTCATGAAGAATGCATTGCCGAGGCGTTCCGTCAGGTTGACCCGGATATCCAGTTCCGCCCCGGGCTGGACGACATTCCTGAACTTCACGTCCCGGAGCCGGGTGACGACCGGGGCGCCGCCGGCCGGTTCGTCCCGCATCAGTTCCGCCGCCAGCACCGCCGCCGCCTGGAGCATCACTTCAACGAGAAGCACCCCCGGCGTTATCGGGTTGCCGGGATAGTGGCCGGAATAAACCTGTTTCCACAACGGATGGTCCGGCCGGAGCGTTGTCACGGCGCGGATGGAGTCCCCGGTCATTTCGCTCACCGAATCTATAAAGAGGAATGGATCCCGGTGCGGTATCGCCCCGGCGACGTCGTAGTCCATACCAATGCCTTCCTGATAAATCTTATATAAATTCCGCGCCGTTCGCGCATTTTGAGAGACCGTTCTACAACCCGTCCGAGACGACAAGGCGAAGTTGTAAAGGGTTATTTTAGAAAATCCGATTACAACCCGCCCGTCACCTCGAGGATGGCGCCATTGATATAGGCCGATTCGCGGCTGGCGAGGAAGAGGATGGCGGACGCCACTTCCGCCGCCTTGCCAAAGCGTTTCACCGGCACCATGGCCTTGTACCGCGCCGCCTGGTCATCCGGGAGATCGCGAATAAAATCAGTGTCGATAAAGCCGGGCGACACGCAGTTCACCGTCACGTTTCGCCGCGCCGCTTCCCGGGACAGGCTTTTCGTCATTGCCACCATGCCGGCCTTGGAGGCGGCGTAGTTGGCCTGGCCCTCGAAACCGAGTTGCCCGCTCGGGCTGGTGATATTGACAATCCGGCCGTAGCGGCGGTTACTCATGCCCTGCACAGCGTACTTGGACATCAGAAACGCTCCCGTCAGGTTGACATCCATGACCCTTCGCCAGTCCTCCTCCGGCATCATGGCGAGGACGGCGTCCCGGCGAATCCCGGCGTTATTGACAAGAATCTGCGGCCAGACATCGTTGTCCCGGAGGCGATGCCAGAAGGCCTCGACCGCCGCACCGTCGGCCACGTCGAGACGCTCGACCCTGAGCCCGCCGGCCGATTCATGACAGGCCCGCATGTCCGCGGCCGCCGCCTCGTCCCCGCCGTAGAGGCAGATAACGTCGGCGCCGGCGGCAAGAAACGCCTCCGCCGTCGCCCGGCCAATGCCACGGGTGCCGCCGGTGATGACAACGGTCTGATCGTAGAAGTCGAAGGTCACGCTGCTGCTCCTTTATTTTCCCGAAAACGCGGTATTGAAGCTTTGCCGAAGCTTTAAAGAAGTCGAAAAATCACCGTAAAAAGTATAGCAAAAATGCCTGGAAACATCCCGCCCGAAAACAAAAAATGATGCCAGGCCGAAGCATGGCATCATCCACCAACAGTACGGGAGGATTCTATTTTCGGTCGAAAAAGATGTTCTTGCCGCTGACGCTCAACGGGTAGCCGAGGGCGATTGTCACATCCTTGTCGAACCAGCCGAGTTCAAGAACCGCCATGCCGATGGAGAACATCAACCGGTTGTCGATGTGCTTTTCGCCAAGCTTCGCCGCCGCCACGCCGACGCCGATACCGATGTCGACCGGGCCGAACACGCAGGGAACGTTCGGCGCCTGTTTGGCCTTTTCCTCGCAGGTCGGATAACCGCACCAGCCGCAGTTCAACCCATACGGCGGCGCTTTTACGCCGACAACGACAACCGCCTGCGACAACTCGACGCCTTTCGCGTCGCGGCTGAACGAAGGCCGTTGGCCGCCCGACTTCTGGTTCAGCTCGTCCATTTTTCCGGCCAGGCGTTTGATGTCGTCGCCGGTGGCGAGGACGATGGACAGGTTGTCGAGGCCACGCGTTTTCGGCGAGGTCCGGATGGCGAGCATCACTTCGCGGGCGATGGCCTGGACCGCCTCCTCACGGATTTCCTCTTCCTTGTAGAGCATGGTAATCTCCTTGTGGGTGGGACGTTGTTTTGCTGCACGGTACGTTATGGTAACTGTTTTAGAACTTTCTAGAAGCTGTTCTATAACTTCGGATCGTCATCGTAGACGAGGAAAAATGGCCGGCAGGCTTATTTTTGCCCGGTATTTTGGGCGGAAAATACGCCGAGAGGCCATTTTGACGAAGTATACGGCGGCGAGACGAGGTTATAGAACGGCTTCTAAAATGTCTCCGTCGCATTCGCCTCGGCGGAATCAAGGAACGCGTCGACCTTGCCGGCGACGATGGCGCCGCAGTTGGCGGAACCGAGCCAGCCGGACATCAGTATGCCCTGCGACCCGCAGTGGTACAGTCCGGGCACGACCTTGGGGAGCCGTTCCGCCGCCAGGTAGCCGGGATATTTCGTCCCGAAGCTGGCGCCGCGACGATGACCCGTGAACCGCTCCAGCGTCCGGGGTGTCGCCGCTTCAACATGGTCGAGCTTTTCCTTGACGCCCGGGATGTGCCGGGACAGATCCGCGAGGACCGTTTCTATAAGGACAAGCTTCTGTTCGTGGTATTCCTCGTCCGAGAGATTTTCCCAATCCGCATAATTCGAGCACACCGACGCAACAATTTCCGTGCCGGAATAGTCCGGGCGGATATGGTTCGGATAATAGAAGGAATAGCTGATACTGGTCGGCGGGAAGACGCGAATGGCTTCGGCGCTGTATTTCGGTTCGCGGGAAGAGAAGAGGATGTCAGCGATTTCCGGAATCGCTTCGCCCGGCCGCACGCCCATGTAAACCTGGGCAACGGAGACGGACAGCGGCACTTCGCGGACTTCTTCGGCAAAGGGCGGGAACAGGTCGTCCATCCGGACAAGGTCGAGGCAGGTAGACACGAGGTTCCCGTTCGACACCGCCGCCCGGCAGCCGATGCGGAGCCCGTCCGCCGTGACGCCGGTAACGCGGCCGTCTTCGATTTCGACGCCGTCGATGCGGGTCCGGAGGCAGATGTCGACGCCGGCCTCAATAAGAAGCCGCTGCATTTCGGCAATGAGGTAGTCGCTTCCGCCCCGGAACGAACAGGTGCCGCGTTGGGCGAAGTTCGAAAAGACGATGGCGTAGACCATGGCCGGATCGTCCAGGTTGCAGCCGGTGGCGTAGGTGACGGTCTCGAGAAGAATGCGTTTGACGTCGTCCCGGCCGGGAAAGTATCGTTCAAGAAAATCCCGGGTCGTTTCGTCGGCGCCGTTATGGAATTCGAAGTTACGGCAGGCGG
>JAJBTL010000128.1:0-944 GCA_020860865.1 Planctomycetota bacterium
TTCCCGGACAGCGACTTGACCCGCTGGCCCAACCGGTTCAGCAGGCCGCCGAAGACAATCGCCAATGCATTGCCGAGAGCGACGGCAGGCCCCATGACGGACAGCATCGCCCCCGTATCCGTGGCCAGGCCTTCGCCGAAAATCTTGGCCAGCGGCACCGCGCCGGCGCCCATGCCGCCCCCCATTATCGGGATGGCGATAAAGAAGACCGCTTCTTTCGCGCCATAACCGGTCAGTGCGCCGCATATTCCCACCGCGACCAGGGAGACAACCACGCCGCCGATGATGACCGGCAGATACCGTAGTGCGGCCTTGATGAGAAGTTGGCGGTTCATGCCCATGATTGAGCCGGTAATCAGGGACGCAATGTAGAAATCAAGAAAGCCGCCGCCCTTCATGAACTGGGTCATGGTGACGATGGGGGCGTCCGGCAGCAGCCGGAACGTCGACAAGGCGGCGGATCCGAAGATCACGACAATCGCTCCGCCGCCAAGGAAGGTGCTGATGATGGGCGTTTTGTCGCCGATAAGATTGAAAAGCGCGCCGAGAACAATCATCACCGGAAACGCACCGACCATTCCCTCCGGCAACTTGCCCAGATATATCGCACCGGTCACCACGGCGGCGAAAATGGCGAAGTAGGGCCAGGCAATGCCGTACAGTTGAAAAATCGGAACCTTGCGCGCCTCGATTTGTTCGGGAATAGAAATGCTGCTCATGAATAACCTCCTCGTTCCGGGTAAAAGAAATGGAAGATTGTCTTTGAACTTCAGCCTTCAATCTCACTATACCCGGCACCGCCCTCGCGACAGGACATGAGATAAGTATAAAAACCTTATGAAAGTAAAAAAACAGGCCGCATTCCCGTCGCGTGCTACAATAGGGATGGCGGGACAAGCCACCGCGCCGCCACGTCGCCCTGAACGCCCGGATGAAAGAAACCG
>JAJBTL010000128.1:954-6504 GCA_020860865.1 Planctomycetota bacterium
CGTCATGGTCGCCACCATGCTCATCCTGACGGTTGGCCTGTCGGTTCGCTACAGCATCAACCAGCTTGAACTGAGCCAGGAACAAAACCTCCACAACATCGCCCATATCCTGGCGACGAGCGAACCGGTAATCACCGCCCTCAAGCAAGGCAGGAGCACGTCGACGCTGGACGCGTTCCTGGACGCCGTCATCGCCAACCAGAACAACGTGGACATCATCACCATCGCCGATATGCATTCGGTTCGCCTCTATCATCCCGACCGTTCCCGAGTCGGCCAAACCTTCATTGGCGACGACGAGGGACGCGCCCTCCGTGGCGAGCATTACCCCTCGCAGGCCGTGGGCACGCTCGGCTTTCAAAGCCGGTACTTTTATCCGGTCTACGATCACGACGGGCTGCAACGCGGTTTTGTCCATGTCAGCATGCTTATGTCGAATTTGGATTCACTCAGGGCCAGCGTGCTCCGGGTCAACCTGCAGACGTTGGCCATCGTTCTTGTCGTCGGCGGTCTGGCTGCCGGGATATTGACGATGAGCATCAAACGATCGCTCCTTGGCTACGAGCCGGATCAGCTTGCCCGGTTCTTTGTGCAGCGGGGCGACGTCATGGATTCATTGGAGGAAGGCATACTCGCCATCGACGACCATGGGTCCATCATCCTGGCGAACAACGCGACCGAGAAAATTGTGGGAATGAGCGAAAAAGAGATGCGCGGCCGGGACGTCGACGAGGTCATTCCCCAAATCGACCTGAAGCAAAGCCTCGGCGGCGCCACGGATCATAACCGCGCCGTCACCCTTGGCGACGAGAATATCCTCTACAGCCGCCTGCCGCTGATTGGCAAGCACCGGCTTATCGGCGCGATGGCTTTAATGCGCGACCATTCCGAAGTCACCCGGATGGCGGAGGAGTTGACCGGGGTCAACCATCTTCTGGACGCCCTCCGCGCCAACACTCACGAATTCATGAATCGCCTGCACGTGATTCTCGGATTGCTCCAGGGCGGCAACGTGGACGAGGCCAAACGCTACATCATGGACATCAGCCAGTTGCAACGCGCCACCATCACCACCATGACGAAGACCATCGAGAACCAGACGCTGGCCGCCCTGATCCTGGGAAAAATCAACCGTTGCAACGAACTGGGGATTCGCATGCATATCCGGAGCGACAGCGCCATTCCCCGCCGCAGCCGGTATCTTCCGACCACGGCGCTCGTCACTATCGTCGGTAATCTGGTGGAAAACGCCATTGACGCCATCAACGAGCACGGTGCCTCCGAAGGCGAGGACGAGATCGCGCTTCTCATTGGCGAAGACGAACAGGCCCTGAGAATAAGCCTTGACGACACCGGCGTCGGCCTGTCCCCGGAAGAACTCGAACGGCTCGACCGTCCCGGTTATACCACCAAGGGCGCCAACCGGGGTACGGGGCTTGGTCTCATCCGGAGTATTGTGGAGAACTACGGCGGCGGTATGACGGTGGACTCGGAAAAAGGCGTCGGTACCTCGATAACGCTGGTCTTTATGCAGGCCCGTCACGTCTCGCGAAGGCTCGACAGCATTCGACTGGCATCCGCCGACAGTGGAGGGCGGTCATGAAGGTTTTAATTGTCGAAGACGATCCCATGGTCGCGCAAATCAACAAGGGATATCTGGACCCTATTCGCGGCATCGACGTGGTCGGCATGGTCGCGAACGGTCGCGATGCCCTTGAGTTCGTCAAGGCCAATACGGTCGACCTCATCATCCTTGACGTCTATATGCCCCAGGTCAACGGGCTTGAACTGCTGACGGAAATGCGGCGCGCCGGCTTGGAAATAGATGTCATCATGGTGACCGCCGCCAACGAAGCCGGGCATATTGACGCGGCGCTCCGGTTGGGGGTGGTCGATTATTTGGTCAAACCGTTCACCGAGACTCGCTTCAGGGAGGCGATAGGGAAGTGGGCGTTGAAGAAACGGATACTTCTCTCGACCGATGTTCTTAGTCAGGACCTTATCGACAAGATGATCGGGAGCGGCGGTGAGTCGCAGGTGCTTGCCGTCCGGAAAGGAATGCAGCCGGCGACCCTGAACACCATCATGGACGCGTTGAAGGATAATCCGGAAACGCGTTTTACCTGCGACGAACTGGCTTCGACCGTCGGCTTGTCCAAGGTCACCATCCGCCGTTACCTCAATCACTTGGTCGAGGAACGCATGGCCGAAAGCATGATAGACTACGACACCGGCGGCCGTCCGAGCGTGAGGTATCGAGTGAAGAAATAACGGGAAGATCCAGAAGCGCGAAACCACCAGATAGAGTTGACAGCGAAATTTCCCAAAATGGTTTTTTCATGAATCATAGCGCCTCATTGTGTTATCATTTAGCATGGGTAAAGCCAAAGAGAATGGCAATCGGAGAGGGAAAAGGGGTGGGAAAATAATTAACCCACGGAAGTGGGATTGCGTTGATGGGCGTGCTGGCGGTGCGGGAACGCCGCATGGGGAAGAACAGAATCGAGAGGGAAAAGGCATGCAGAGAACACGGCGGCGATTCCATGTGCTGGCCGCGCTCGCGGCGGTGGCGGGTCTTCTCACCGGCGGTGTGGCGCGGGGAGGGGAGTTTCTGTTCGAGTGGACGGGACAGTGGAATCATGGGAGTTTTAATTTCACGTTTGTACCATCCTTAAGCGATGCCGAATTGGTGACTGGTTCCCAGCTTACGGGAATCAGAATTCAGGGAAATGGAGTGGACGGTGAGACTGTTTCTGGTGCCAAGTTGGTCGGGTTTGGGGCATGGGCGCTCGATACCCTGACCATTATAGATGCCGGAACCAACGGTACTGTAGTATTTGATGGGACCGGAACCTTCGCCTACGGAGGCGATTTGCAAATCACGACAGGCGGGATGCAAATAAATGTGGATTCGAATGCCACATTCCCCACCTCTCGTTTCACTTTAGTCTCTGACACGGTCCTCACGATAACTGGGAGTCTTGCAACTGCCTCTACAATCGATTCGCTGGACAGTAATTTCGCAACCTCCAACGTCGATTTGCAGAACGTCGCGCTGACCTTGTCCGGCGGTAAGGGAATCGCCTCCGATTTCGCCGGCAAAATCACTGGCAGCGGTTCCATCGTCATTGATGGCGGGATCACGCAATCCTTTAGCGGCGATAGTACATATAACGGCGGGACGACTATCAGGGGAGGCGGAAAACTCACCGTCGGCAGAGACGAGAGCCTTGGATTGTCTGGCGTCGTCCTTGACAACCCGTATGGCGAATTGACGTTGGAAAACGGCACCCTGAAAACCACCGGAACGTTCCAAATGGACCGCCGGGTGATTGCGAATAACGGCACCCTGGAGGTCGACGCGGGGACCACGTTGACCCTCACCGGGAATCTCACCGACTCCTTGTCCAAGACTGGCGAGGGAACGCTTAAATTGCAGAATAGTTCCATCTCCTCGGTAACGCTGACGCAGGAGGCGGGGATTGTGGATCTGAATACAGCCGCATCCCCCGGCCTGACCTACATACAAAATGGCGGCACCTTGCTGGCGCATGATGGATACGCGTTCCGGAGCGCCATATTCAAAGGCATCCTCGACGTTCCGGGAGAACTCACCTTCAACCAGCCGTCGAAATTCGACGGCGCCACCATCAAGGCGACAAAGGAAACGAGCATAACAGGCGCAGGGACAGTAGAATTCGACGGCGCGCCGACCGTCGTCGAATTCGACGCTGCGGGCGCCGACGACGGCGAATATAACCTTATAACGGCCACGAGCTTTACGGGCTCGAACGTTTCCGACCTGCTATCCATGATCCCCGCCAATCTCGGGACCGGGAAGCGGGCGTATTCCCTTGTCGGCAGTTCCCGTTTCTCCGTCAAGGTATTCAGCGGCACGACGGACCTGACATGGGCCGGAACAGCCTTCGAGACCTCGTGGAGCACCTCGGAAAGCGACAGAAACTGGACGGTGGAGACAGGCGGCAGTAACGTCTATTTCAAGAACGGCGACAGCGTCTTATTCACGGATGCAGCGACTGTAAAAGACATCACTGTCGCCGCCGGCGGCGTCGAGGTCGGCTCCATGGCGGTGACGGGGACAGGGTACGCATTCAACGTGACGGCCGGCTCGAGCCCGGCCATCAAGGCGGACACCACCATCGCCTTCGGTGGCGCCACCCTGAACATTACAGGATACACTCCCGACGAAACCGGCATCCCGGCGGAAGGCTATACCCACCGGCAAACCGTCCTCGAAGCCGGCACTTCGATTACCGGGTTCAACGGTACTGTCAGCGTTGCAGGTCAGCCGACCGCCGATTTCCTCGTGGCACAGGCTCGACAGATTTCCGATCCAGACGATGGCAAGGAAAAAGTGGTGGTCGAGACCAGCCTTACCTGGTACAGCGAAGATCCCTCACGAAAAGCCCATGGCGATTTTGAAATTATGGGCGGTAACATTTTCACCCTTGGCGCAAAGTTGGCGGATAACGACACCTCGTCAAATCTTCTCAATCCCTGGGACGGTAAAAGCCTGACCAAAAAAGGCACCGGCACACTCGTCCTCACCGCCGCCAACGAATACACCGGCGACACGACAATAGAGGCAGGCACCCTCTCGCTCAAGGACGGCGGCTCCATCGCCGACTCCAGCGAGGTGAAGCTGGACGGCACCAACGTCGCGGCCCTCGACATCAGCGAGGCGACATCTTCCACCGTGGACATCAAAAAGCTGTCCGGCGGCGGCGCCAACGCAACGGTCGTTCTCGGCGGCAACACCCTTCGCGTCGGCAACGGATTGATCACAACGGACAGCCGCACCTTCAGCGGAATCCTCTCGGGCGCGGGCAACCTGGAGAAAGCCGGGGACGACACGCTGACGCTCGAAGGAGTTAATGAGTATACCGGAACCACCACTATTTCAGGCGGTACGCTGGCTCTCAGTGGAGACGGTTCCATCGCCGAATCGTCGTCCGTGCAATTTACAGGTCTAGTCGGGTCGACGCTCGATGTCAGCGGAGTGAACGCGCCGGCCACGATAAATAACCTGTCAAGCGCCACCAACTCCGGAGAAATTGTTCTCGGTTCGAAAACCCTGAACATCGTCAACACCGGCGACACTTCATTTGGCGGCCTCTTCATGTCGGCCGCGATCAGGGGGGAAATGAGCAAGTCGGGCCTCGGCACACTGACGCTCAGCGGTTCTTCGACCGACCACTTCCGCGGCACCATGAGGCGGACCGATGGCGAGGTCGACTTCACCAATTCCAACGGCCTGGCAAACGGCTCTTTCATGCAGACAAGCGGGGAACTCACCACCGGCTCGGCCACGAAGTTCAAGTCCGGCGTGTTTTCCGGCACGCTTACTCCCACGGAAACCCTTACCCTCGGGTCCGCGACGTTCAACGGCGCGACCATCAAGATGGGATTGCGGAGTCAGATCGTGGTCATCGGCACGGCGACATTCACCGGATTGACACATTTCAACTTCGACGGCGCCGGCCGCGATCCCGGCGCCTACGAACTCTTGACCTCGACCGGCCTCACCGG
>JAJBTL010000329.1 GCA_020860865.1 Planctomycetota bacterium
CCCGCACCCTGTTCAAATTGTTCAACCAATACGAACACATGACAGTCTCCGACTACCGCCAGCTCCACCGAAAATCGCCGAAGAAAAAATAAAGGCGCGGCGGGACAATGCCTCCCGGCGCGCCCTGCTTGGTTTAAATCTCCCGCCCGAAAGACCGAGCAACAACACGTTCTACAACGTCGTGGTAAACCCGCCGTCGACGCTGATGGACCAGCCGTTGACATAGTCCGAAGCCCGGCTGGCGAGGAACACCGCCGTCCCCATGAGGTCGTCCAGGTCTCCCCAGCGCCCGGCCGGGATGCGGTTCGTTATCTTGTCGTAGAACGACGGATCGGCCCGCAGTTCCCGGTTGACCTCTGTCGCCAGGAAGCCAGGGGAAATGGCGTTGGTCTGGATATTGAACTCGCCGAGTTCGTTCGCAAACACTTTCGTCAACCCGAGAATGCCGTGCTTGGCGGTGGCGTAGGGCGGACATTTCTTGTCGGCGGCGTAGGACAGGGCCGAACCGATGTTAATAATTTTCCCGCTCTTCCTCGGCATCATCGTCTTCGCCACTTCGTGACTGAGGTAATAGACGGCGTTCAGATCAAGATCGATGCAGCGCTGCCAGGCGTCGTCCGGGTAGTCGGCGAAATCACCGAATTGGCTGATGCCCGCGTTGTTGACGAGGATGTCGATTTTCCCAAAGATTTTTAAACAATCCGCCACCACGTTCCGGCGGTAGTCCGGCTTCGTCAGGTCGCCCTGAAGAAACGCCACCGTGCCGCCCGCCTCTTCAATAAGCTTCCGGACCGTCTCCGTCTCCGGCGTGAAATGGGGAATATACAGGTCCGCCCCGGCCTTCGCGAACGCCACGGCATAGGCCATCCCAAGGCCCATGTTGGCGCCGGTGACGATGGCCGTTTTTCCTTTCAGGCTGAAATAATCGAGGCTAAAGCGCCGCAGTTGTTCTTCCATAAATATCTCCTACAGGGAGGGCCAACGCGGCGCCCGTTATCCCGAACGCCGCGCGGCTCCTGTCCTAATGGTCGCGGATGCGAATTACTTCATCAGTTCGGCGATGGTCTTGGCAATGCCTTCCGGGTCCATGCCGTAGAACTTGTAGACAGCGTCCGGATCGCCAAGGACGGCGAACTGGTCCGGCAGGCCGATCCGTTTGAACTTCCCTTTGTACCCGTGCTCCAGCAGGTATTCGGCGACGCCGCCGCCGAGGCCGCCGTTGACGGAATGTTCCTCGACAGAGACGATGGCGCCGGTTTCGGCCGCGCACTTGTCGAGCATGGCGTAGTCGAGAGGCTTGACTGTATGCATGTCGATGACGCGGGCGTTGATGCCGTGTTTCGACTTGAGGATTTTCGCGCCCATCATCGACCAGTAGACGCTCGAGCCGGCCGAGATGATGCTGAGGTCGTTCCCCGGCACCGTCTCGATTGCCTGGCCGAAGACCAGGTCGTAGTCGTTCTCGGCGTAGACGTTCGGCGAGCCGCCACGGTCGATACGGATAATCATCGGTCCGTCGAAGGTCATGGACTGGCGTATCGCCTTGCAGCACTGGCCGGCGTCGGCCGGGACCACGACAGTGAGGTTCGGGATGGCCCGGTAGAGGGCGAGGTCGGCGACGCAGTTGTGGGTCGGTCCGCCGGCGGCGGTGACGCCGGCGTGGGTGCCGATGAGGCGGACGTTGACATCGTTGTAGGCGATGTCCGTGTGGATCTGGTCCGCCGCCCGCAGCGGCAGGAACGGCCCGAACACCTGGGAAAACACGATCTGCCCGGACAGGGCGAGGCCGGCCGAGGCGCCGACCTGGTTCGGTTCGGCAATGCCGAAGTTGAAACAGCGGTCCGGATATTTCTGGATAAACTTGCCGGCGCTGGACGACGGCGCCACGTTGTCCGAATAGGTGAAGACAAAGTCGAGGCCGTCGTCGGCCATGCGCATCAGTTCTTCGCCGTAGGCCTCGCGGGCGTTCGAAAGCATTTGATCAAAGTCGAAAGTCGTCTTGACAGACATTAGCGAATCCTCCTGTTCTTCTCAACCGACGCCAGGGCCTGGTCCAGTTGTTCCTTGGCGATGCCGCCGCCGTGCCACTTGTAGTTGCCTTCCATAAAGTCGACGCCCTTCCCCTTGATGGTGTTTGAAATAATGGCGACCGGACGGCGCCGGCTGACCGGATCGGCCGGCGGCAACGACTGGAGCGCCTCGCAGACCGCGTACATGTCGTTCCCGTCGATTTCAAGAACGTTCCAGCCGAAGGCGCGGAGCTTGTCGTCAAGCGGATCAATATTCATGACAACGGCGGTGGCGCCGGTCATCTGCACCTGGTTCTTGTCGATGACGGCGACCAGGTTGCCGAGCTGGTAATGCCCGGCGGCCATGAACGCTTCCCAATTCGTCCCTTCGTTCAACTCGCCGTCGCCGACGATGACGAAGGTCCGCCAGTTCTTCCGCTGTTTCCGGGCGCCGAGGGCGAGGCCGAGGGCGATAGGGAGGCCGTGGCCGAGGGAGCCGGCCGACGCCTCGATGGCCGGAACGTATTTCCGGTTCGAGTGCATGCCGAAGACGGCCTTGTCCAGGCATTCGAAATGCTCGACCATATAGTCCATCGTGTACATGCCGAGGTCGGAGAAGATGGTGTAGAGAGTCTCCGAGCAGTGGCCTTTCGACAGGACGAGGCGGTCCCGGTCCGGCATTTTCGGATCGGCCGGATCGTAGTTCATATACTTGTAGTAGAGGGCGACACACATTTCGACAATGGACAACTCGCCGCCGAGGTGGCCCATGCCGATACGGTAGATGAAGGTGAGGAGATCCTTCCGGATCTTGACGCACTTCTCCTCGAGTTCCTTCACCAGTTCGATGTCGATGTTGTAGGTGTACATAAAAAGAAGCTCCTTATTTCAAACAGGGATGTGAATCAGGTTTTCACTTATTCGCCGTCAATCCGGTTGCAGCGAATGAGAATCTTCGGGTGCTTCCCGGATATCTGGACGTTGAACGCCTCCACCGCGTCGTCGATGTCGAAGACCTGCGAGGTGAAGTCGTCCAGCATCATCTTGTCCATGATCTGCGTGGCGCGAGGATAGGCGTAGGGCGCGACGTAGAGGCCGGTGATGGTCAGTTCGTTGGCATAACAATATCTGAACAGATTCAAGGGCATTTCGTAATCGTTCGGGTACATGGCGGCGTAGATGAGCATGCCACCCTTGGCGGTGATGGCCGGGAGCGGCTGCACCGCCCGGACCGATCCGGAACAGTCGATAACGACGTCGTAGCCCATGTTGTTCGTCAAGGCCATCGCCTGCTGGACAACGTCGCCGGCTGTCGGGTCGATGGTGTGTTCGGCGCCGTACTTCGTCGCCAGGGCGCGGCGTTCCGCGATTGGTTCAATAAGGGTGAGGTATGTCGCCCCCATCATCCGTATTGCCTGGAGGGCAAGGAGGCCAATCGGCCCGCCGCCGCAGATCGCGACCCGCTGGCCGAGGCGCATGCCGACCTTGTCCATAAGGCGTACGGCGATGGAGACGGGCTCAAGGAGACAGCCCTTTTTCAGGCTGACGTGATCCGGAAGCTTGTAGACCTGGGACTCGTGCCAGACGATGTTCTCGGACATGCCGGGACGGTTGTATTCGCCGCCGTATTCGCAGAATTGCTGCTGGCCGTTCTGGCAGTAATAGCAGGTGCCGCAGAATTTGAGGAAGTTGCCGCCGACCCGGTCGCCGACCCGAAGGCCCTTCTTCACCGCCTTCGGCCCGAGCTCAGTAACGATGCCGGACAGTTCGTGGCCGAGACCGAACGGGAGATCCCAGCCGAAGATGTTTTCCACCAGGTGCGGGTCGGACCCGCATATAGAACAGTAGGCAACCTTTATTCGGACGTCCTCGTCGCCGAGCGGCTGTTCCGGAATATCCTGGACCTCGATGCGGCCCCGGGTGTTTTCGTCAGGGTCCCGGAGGCTGCCGATTTTTACCACAGTCACTGATTTCATCGCATTGCCTTTCTTCTACAAAACGGTTTTATCGCTGATGTGATCTCGCGTTATTCTTCAATAAGTCCGTCCCGGACGGCGATCTTATGCTGGATGTCCGCCACCCGTTCCTCGGTCAGATCGTAAAACAGGGCGAAGATGATGAACGTCACCACCATCACGCCGCACGGCAGTGAGGTCGCCATGAAGCGGATGCCGGCAAGGGATGTCTCCGTCTGCTCCGCCTGATTCGGGACATACTTGACCATGTCCAGGATCATGGTCGGCACGACGCCGCCGATGGTCATGGAGAACTTGATGCCGAGGCCTATGAGGGTCATGACGATGGCGGTGAGGCGCTTACCGGTATTGAGGTCGGCGTATTCCACCGGGTCCGTGATGATGAACCAGAGGATGCCCATGAGAATGCCGTAACCGAAGGAGGCGACGCCCCGCGACAGGAGCATGTACCAGATGGCGTCCTGCGGCGCGAAGTAGAGCATGCCGGCGCCGACCGCCCCGAAGGCGAGACCGAGGAGGACGGTGCCCCGCTTCCGGATTGTCCGGCAGAGGAACGGCACGAGGGGCACGCCGAGGACGGACGGGAGCACATTCATCATGGCGAACCAGGCGACCATGTCCGGGCGTTTGGCGAAGTAGGTCATGTAATACGGCGCCGACGTGCCCTGGATGGTGATAAAGCCGTACACACCGAGAAAGAGGAGGAACATGATGACGCCCGGCTTGTTGTGGGTTATCTGGTTGATGACTTCCCGGAAGCCGGCTTTTTCTTCATGGGACGTGACCGGTATCCGTTCCGTCACATTGAAGTAGGCATAGACAAGGATGCCGATCATCACCACCGCCATACAGAGGGTCGTCAGCATATAGCCGGTGGCGAGGGGCATGAACTTGGAAAAATAGCCGGACAGGAGGGGAATCGTCAACGCCACCACGACGCCGCCGGCCTGGGCGAACATCATCCGGACCGACTGGAGGAGGGTGCGCTGATCCGGGTCGGCCGTCATGATGGAGGCGAGGGAGATATCCGGCTGGATAATGTAGGTGTACATCATATTGAGGAAGTTATAGGTGACGTAGGCCCACAGCAGTTTCCCGAAATAACTCAGTTCCGGTGTCGTGTACGTGAGGACGGCGGCGAGGCCGAACGGGATGGCGCCGGTGATGATATAGAACCGGTACTTGGACGACTTCGGGTTGAGGCGCTCGACAATGGTGCCCATAAGCGGGTCATTGATCGCGTCCCAGAAGCGGGAAAGGAGGAACATGAGGGCGACGTCCCTGGCCCGAAGGCCGAAGATGTCTGTGTAGAAAAACGTCACATACATCATGATGCACTGGAACACCATGTTCATGGCGAAATCGACGGTGGAGTAGGCGAAGATTTCTTTCCGTGGCAGTTTGTAATAGCCGGGTTGCGGACCGGATTTAATCCAGCCGTACTCTTTTTCGCGTTGCTGCATGATGGCGGACTTGTTGGTTGCACTCACAGCGGCATCCTTTCGTTGATCTGAAAATTTCTCTTTTCCGAACAGGCTTTCCCTTTCAAAAAATTAGATTTTCTAAAATGCTGTACTGACAGTGGATATCCATATATTGAGAAGATTCTTAGAAAAACTTTAGAAAATACGCCGGACATGCGACCGTAGCGGACAGGCCATATAATGGAAAAAGTTGCTCCGAACGCGCCGGTTCCTGAAAGAGCGTGAGCGTGTACCACTCCCAAAAAAGACACGTCGCCCCCGGCCGGTTGCGCCGCAGGCGCATCCGGTGCGTGGAACCGTGTTTTATGTGGATTGTGGAATGTCGTGCGCCACTGTCCCGGCGGCACAATACAACCGTGCGCACCGACACCGTGCGGCGCCATGCCTGGCGGAAAGCGGTTTTTCGCCGTTTTCCCGCGCTGTCAAAAAATGCTTTATAAGGCGTCTGGATAGGCGTTGAAATTAACGCTATTCCAAAAGGGCGATTCGTGGTCAGGGAAAATGGAAGCGGGCTAGTGATGAAATTCAAGCGAGCGAGTCAGTATTTCTAAATTTAGTATAGAACAGGAAACGGCATAATCAAGAACAATTCCGTTCAAAAATCTTTCTTTTCCCTTTATTTTTCTATAGTTACGTTCAGGACGGACCATCCCCGAATCCGGCTTGTCCTTTCCGTTCGTATAAGGAGCGTATTCTCGAATCAAGGCGATCGGATTACAGGTTGTGACCGATCCTGACCGCCATTTGCCAAAAACGTCCGGGTGGGAATGGAAAAGACCTGCCGGTTATTCAGGCTGTCCGTATCGTTCATAACGCGTATCAACGGGCTGTCCCATATTCTTAACGCAATCGGATTACGACGGGCGTGTGTAGCCGCCCGGCCCGGTGTTTCGACCCGTCTGGACAGTGCCGGATACGATAATACGGTGGCAAAAAGGACGGAACATACTATGGCGATAGTGAGACGGAAAGCATTTTTACAAAGATAATCATAAATAACC
>JAJBTL010000083.1:0-2525 GCA_020860865.1 Planctomycetota bacterium
GGACAAGGCGGACGAACAGGTGGAAAAGGCGGCCAATTCCGCCCGTTTCGCCGGATCGACCGGCCGGGGCAACCTCATTATCTGCCATTCGGAACTGGTGTCGGCGCCGATTACGGACGACGACTGGCTGACCGTGGGTGCGATTGTCGAGGAGATCGGCTGCCGTTGCCAGGACTTCGGCATCAACCTCTGTTTCATGCCGCGCGCGAGGTATTTCGGCGATACCGACAAGGATTTGAAACGGCTCCTCGCCATGACCAGTCCGGAAGTGGTCTATCTCGCCATCGACACGGCGGAACTGACCCTGGCCGGAATGGACCCGTCGAAGGTGGTGAAGACCCATAAGGACCGGTTGAAAACGGTGCGGTTCCGGGACGTATCCGGCGCCAAGCGCCGGGCGGAGACGACGAGTTCGAAACCGGGAAGCGCGCCGCAGTTCGGCCGTGGGGCGGTGAATTTCGAAGCGATTTCGAAGACGCTCATCGACATCAAGTACGACGGCTGGATAACGGTGGACATCACCGGCGAAGCGGCCTCGCCACCGGAAGCGGCCCTGACCGGGTACCGGTTCGTGATGCGGCGGTCGGGGATTTTCCCGTACTGACATGCAGGTTGAGGTTCGGGATTGCACCCGCCACCAGCTTATTAAACCACTTTCCGGGAATTGGGCCGTAACCGCCCAATTCCCGTAGCACTGGAAGAGAATGGAAGACATCCAATCGCAGAACGATAGCCGGGAACTGCCTATCGATCTGGTCGGCGTGTCCGGCCTCCGCTACCCGATAACGGTGCGGGACCGGGCCCGGACGCGGCAGAAGACCATTGCCGAACTGTCGTTGTCCGTGTCCTTGCCGCACCATTACAAGGGGACGCACATGTCCCGGTTTATCGAAGTGGTGCATGAACACCGGGACCAGATTGACATGGAAACGTTGCCGGCGATTGTCGAGGGCCTCCGGAAACGGCTGGAGGCAGAGCGGGCGCGGGTCGAGGTCCGCTTCCCGTATTTTATGGAACGGACGGCGCCGTCGTCCGGACAGAAATCCCTGATGTCCTACGATTGCCGCTATGCCGCCCAGGCCGACAACGACGGCGGCGACTTTGTCGTCGGCGTCCGGGTGCCGATTACGACCTTGTGCCCGTGTTCGAAGGCGATATCGGATTACGGCGCTCATAACCAACGGGGTTACGTCGACGTCGCCATCCGGGCGGCGCGGACCGGGACGGGACTGCCTCGGATGGTGTGGATTGAGGAACTTATCGAAGTCGCCGAACAGGCCGGTTCGGCTCCCGTTTACCCCCTCCTGAAACGCGAGGACGAGCGGGCGGTGACGATGCAGGCTTACGACAATCCGGCCTTTGTCGAGGACGTGGTCCGGAACGTCGCCGGGACGCTCCGGGCGGACAGCCGCATCGTCTGGCTGGAGGTCCGAGTGGAGACGTTGGAAAGCATTCACGACCATAACGCCTTTGCGGTGATCCGCTGGCCGGAGCATGCGGAAGCGGGAAGCGACGGCGAGGTTGTCTGAAGCATGTGGTGGTACCGTGGTTTTGCGGCGTTCTTGCGCAGAGCGTTGACGGCGCCGTCGCCACGAGGGAACGTACTTTTTGGGAGGAAGTTCGATGGCTACGGGAACGCCGGGAGGTTCCGCGCCCCGACGGGCGAATCTGGGAATCCATTTCCGCTGCTGCCATGTGTACGGGTACATTTACAAGAACAAGCAGGGCGACGCCTTTACCGGACGCTGCCCGAAGTGCGGCATGCCGATACGGGTGGAGATTGCCAGGAACGGGCAGGGTTCGCCGTCGCGGATTTTTCAGACCGGATAGTCCATGACGCGATGTGCGTGAGCATGTACGACATTCTGTGATGACAATTTTAATAACAACGGAAAGAAGAAACGCGCATGGCGGAAGCGTGGAACGTGGCGAGAAGCACCAGGACCTGCGCCCTCAGCGGTGCCGAAATCCCGCCGGAGACGCCGTATTATTCGGCCCTCATCGACACCGACGCCGGGCTCGAACGCCGGGACTACGCGGCGGAATCGTGGCCGGAGGTCGACTCGGCCGCGTTCTTTTCCTATTGGAAAAACAAGGGCTATTCGCCGAACCAGTCCAAGCGGCCGCCGGTGGATTGGGAACGGGTGCTGGCGGTTTTCGACCGGCTGGCCGACGCCACGGACAAGGACAAGCAACTGCTCCGTTATGTCATCGCCCTTATCCTCGTCCGCCGCCGCCGGCTCAGGCTCGACGACATGGGCCAGGTGGACGGCTGCGACAGGCTGGTCCTCTGGGATCGCCGGGACGGCGGCCGGGTGGTGGAAGTGACAAGCCCGGCGGCGACCCGGGAAGAACTGAGTGACACCCAGGCGCGGCTCAATGACATGTTCGACGCGGATATCGAAGCGGAATAACATCGCGGGAACATCGCGGGAATGCGCGACAGAAATGAAACTGCGTTAACTTGCGTCACCCTACCGAAAAGACCACAACTCTCAGACTTTTTCCAGTTCCCGATCGTCCGG
>JAJBTL010000083.1:2535-6464 GCA_020860865.1 Planctomycetota bacterium
ATCAATTTAATTGTTTTAAATTGGTTGACCTATATCTAAACCCCTAAACCTCGCACATTTTTGCCTCACCCCTAGCGCCGGGCCCCTCGGCGGTCCCCCGCCGGTCTGCCAGGACGCCTTCCACTATTTCTTCATCCACTAACGGTGCCGCCTTGCCGAAGGCCGACAGGAGCGACAGGTCGGACAGATAATTCAGGCGCCGGGGCACGCCGCCGGCGTTGTCGATAATGAGGTCTTCCGCCCCTTTGGTGAAAATCTCCTTGTCGCCGCCGGCTTTTTTCAGACGGTGCCTCAGGTAGGCGTCCGATTCCTCCCGCGTCAATTCCCGGAGGTGGTACTTGACGGTGAGGCGTTGGGACAGTTGCGGCAGGCCTTCTATGCGGGCGCGGAGTTCGGGTTGGCCGACCAGAAGGAGGGTGAGGGCGAAGCTCCGGTCCTGCTGGAAATTGAGGAGGAGGCGGATTTCCTCGAGGGTGGCGTCGTTATGGACTATCTGGCCTTCGTCGACGATGACGAGGGTGGTGGCGCCGCGCCGGCGGTTGGCGTCGAGGAACCGTTCCATCCGTTCTATGAGTTCCGGCTTGGACAGGCCGGCGATGTCGAAGCCGAACTGGCGGAGGATTTCGCCGAGGAGCTCTTGCGGCTCCAGGTTCGGGTAGGGAATGAGGGCGACTTCGAATCGGGCCGGATCGAGTTCGTCGACGAGGACGCGGGTGAGGAGCGTCTTGCCGCAGCCGCAGGCGCCGGTGAGGAGCATGGCGCCCTGGCCTTCCGTGACGACATAGAGCGCCCTGGCCAGCGCCTCTTCGTACTGGTGCGATAGGTGAAAGTAGCTCGGATCCGGCGTGTTCCGTACCGTATGGGCGTTCCGTTCCATTAATTTTCCGTCCATCCGGGGGGGGGTCCCCGGCCGGCGACACCAACGCGCCGCCAAATTCCGCAATCCACTTCCGGAATTGCGCTTCCTTTAAAATGGCCACAGTGAAGCTGCAAGGCGTTCGACGCGGGCGTACAGGTTTTAAAAACCGTAATCGACAATTTCCGACGACGGGAAGTCATGGTCCGACGACCAGGTCTTCGCCAAACCGCCGACCGGGAGGTCGGGGGAAATCCAGATCTTGAACTCGCGAACGTTCCCGTCCTCGGCCGGGTCGCCCTTCCAGGACACGGCGACGACGGAAAACTCCTTGTCGTTTACGAAAATGGTCTCCGTATCGATGGCGGTGGCCCGTTCCCGGAGATCGGCGTTCCGCGAGGCCAGCCGGTCGAGGTTGAGGTCGAAGGAATTTGTCTCCTCGACCGTGCCGTCCTCGCCGAGGCGTTCCCGCTTCAGGCTGACGACGCCGTCCGTGACGGCGGTGACTGTCACCCGGTTCCGGACGCCCATGTTGTCGCCTGAGGTGCCCTGCATGAGGACCCACTCCCCGGCCTTGGCCTGGGGCAGGCGGTTGGGGATTTCCGGACCGTCGACGGCGACGGCGGCGGTGGCGACAGCCAGGCACAGGCAGGACAGGACGACAAGACGTACACTCCGCATAGGAATTCTCCTTTTACGTATCTGAATGGGTAATCACGCACCACTCGCCCGACGGCGCCGGCTTTGTAACTGGAAGCTTTAGGCGGCGTCCGGGTCTTCGTCGAGTTCGATTTCCTCTTCCTCATTGTCGCCATCGGGGCGGTTGTCGTCAACCGGGCCGTCCGGATTGAGTTGACGCTGCCGTTCCCCGGCAATGCGCTGCATTTCCTCCTGCTGGATGCGGGTGAACAACTCCTGGTTCTGGATGAAGGAATTGGTCGCCGCCGACGGGAGGATTACCCGGATGGCGAGGAGGCCGTTGTCGGCGCCGACGGCAAAGCCGAGGGCGGATCCGTTCCGGACGATTTCCTTTGAGAAGCGCGGCAGGGCGATGCGGAACGGATTGATTTGGCCGGGCTGGAGCACGGCGTCGTAGGCGGTGACGTTCTGCATGGCCATGAGCTGATAGAGGCCGCCCATGTCGAGGAGGGCGGCCGAGATCTGCCGGGGCCCGAGGCTTTCCACGACCTCCGCGACCGGCGACTGGTCGAGGTAGGCCTTGTCCGGTCCGTTGACGAATTCATCGACGCTTGTGGCAAATTCATCCGCCGTCAATTCACCGGCGGCAAGGAGCACGCCGTCGTCGAGCGTCGCCATGAACAGGCGGAAATCCTCGTTCACCTTGATTAGGGTCATGCCGGTCACCTGCGAATTGCCGACAGCCATGAGGCGGTTCAGCCATTCCTGGAAATGCTCGATGTTGGCGAAATCGAAGGCGTATTCGTAAAACTCCCGGCCGCCCGCTTTTGTCGTGGCGCCGGATACGGTGACGCCGAGATCCGGGTCGTCACTCATGCGGTCCGCCATGGCGTTGAAGAGGCCGACGGCGCTATTCATGGCGGCGGCGAGGTCGGCCGGTTTTTCAGCCTCGTAGAAGGTTAGATTGGTCTGGCGGCCGTCCCGGAGAAAACCGGCCATTGTGGTCCGGCCGATACCGGCGTCCCACACCGCCTCGTTCACCGTGGCCGCTTCGTCCACGAGGTCGGGGAAGAGCGCCGTGACCGCCTCGCGGTTGATGGCGGTCAGCCGTTCCCGGCCGTTGGCGATAATCGAATCCATTGCCGCGCCGAAGCCGACAGACACGGCGTCGGCGGCGAAGCCGGACGCCATCCCGAGATCGACGTCCTCGTTTTTCCCGGCCTGATCGGCCATGTCACGGAGGATTGAGCCGTCCGCGAAGTCGCCGGTGGCATCTATCAGGAGGCTCCGGGCGTCGACGGTGAGTTCAACCACGCCGCCGCGCCAGTCGCCGATAAGGGCGATGGCTTTCGGGACATAGGTGCGGATGAGGGTGGCTAGGCCCTGGCTGAATGTCTCCGAGATGTTAAATTCTTTCAGGGTGGCGAGGAGCTTGTCCTCGCTTTCCCGGAACGACCGGTCGAAGCGATTGACCAGGAGGGAGACATTGCCGACAACGGGAAAGATGACGGCGATGTCGGAATTGGCCGCGAAGTCGAAATGCGGCAGCCAGTCCGTATCGACGATGGCGCGGCGGATGGCGAGTGCGGTTTTAGCCACGGCGACGGAACCGTCGCCGGCATCGAAAAGAACGAGGGCCTGTCCGCCCGGCGCCAGCATGGGCTGGAACCCGCCTGCGCTTTCTTCCGCGTTCGGCTCGCCCATGGTCCAGCCGTTTTCCTGGAGTTCATTGGTGAATTTTTCGTAATCGTCCACCTGGAAAATGCCGACTTCGGCGGTGTTCCGTCCGGTTTCGTCCGGCACGAGGACCAAGTGCGCCGGGGCGTCACTCTGCCAGAGCGCGAAGGGGAACGGCAGGTACATCTGGCTCAGCATCATGACAAGGCCGGGCGGCAGGGCATTCGCCGTGGCCTTGGTGGCGTTGACGGTGTAGGCGTCCAGCTTCTCCGTCAGATCGGCGGGCGATTTGATGGTCAGGGACATGACAATGCCGTCCGGCAACGGCGGCACCTGGTCGAGGCCGAAGGCCCGGGACAGGGTCGGGGCGAGAACAAACACGAGTGCCAACATGGTGCGTTGTAGCATGGATCGTCTCCTCATCGGGAACGGAAAGAATGGTTTCCTGGAGTGTGTGGACATGAGTGCTTTGGAGCGATTTTTCGTCCTCTTTGTTCTGGGCGAGTTCGTCCTTTGAAGGCAATATGGATGAATATTGTCGAAAAAGACGGGCGAAGCACAGGACAAAGAGGGCGGAAAATCACCCGAATGACTCATGTCCACACACTCTAGTACGGTGTTTTTCAGGGCGCCGCGACGCGGTCGCCCGTTGCCCCTCGCTTCCACGCCATCAGGGACAGGCGCGCTACTCGGATGTCCGCTTACGGCACCGCCCGAACGCTTGGGGCCGTGTCGGTCTGGCGGGCCGCGTTGACCG
>JAJBTL010000250.1 GCA_020860865.1 Planctomycetota bacterium
AATACGGGCTGTCCGGGCCGCTCGTATTTCCATCCCGCTTACGAACGTCAGGCAGGCGTTACCCGCTTCCGGATTTTTTTTTAAAAATTATAAGACAGTGACGTGCCATGCATTGACATTGACGAAGAAACCGATGAAAATGAGTGTGTAACTTCGACCCTATCAAACCACTGCGAAGACGAGGAATACAAGTGGAACCCCACTGTGTGGAAGTGCCTTTCCAGCCCGACCCGGCCGAGCTTCTCGCCCGGCTTCATCTCGACAACGATTCCGATGAGGCCGAGGATTTCATCGCCCTCCTGGACAGGATAAAACCGCTTGTCCATCCCCGCGCCGCCTATCTCGAATCGGCGGTGGAGGCAGACCGCGCCACCGGGCGCGTTGTCATCGACGGCGTCGTCTTCCAGAGCCGCATCCTGGCCAGCCATCTGAAGGATGAAACCGTCGCCTGGCCCCACGTCGCCACCTGCGGGCGCGAAGTGTACGAATACGCCATGACGATGCCGGACCCGTTTGAACGCTACTGGCTGGACGAAATCATGGCCGAGGGCCTGAACCAGGCCCGGGCGGAAATGTTACGGCATGTGGAAAAGAAGTTTTCCCCGGGAAAAGTGTCCACAATGGGTCCCGGTTCCCTTATCGAATGGCCGCTTGAGCAGCAAAAGCCGCTTTTCACTCTCCTCGCCGACGGCGTGGCGTTTTGCGGCATTGAACTCACTGACACCATGCTCATGCTTCCGAACAAGAGTATTTCCGGCGTCCTGTTCCGCAGTGAATCCGGCTGGGAAAGCTGCTGTCTGTGCCAACGGGAAAACTGCCCGAACCGCCGGGCCAAATACGATCCGAAACTCGTCGCCGCCCTTGACGATTAGCCTCATGGTGCGGCGCCGAAGTGTGCGTCGCCGCGTTCATGGCGCGTACCGAAATGGACCTGATTTCGTTGGACCGTTTTCAACAGGTCGGAAACAAATGGATTCCAATAAAAGCGTACCTCCGAAGGATCGTCCCGTGGAGTAACGCAATGAATTGCGCGGCATAGTGGCACTGGCGCTGTCATTCTCTCTCTCACTTAATGTACCGTCCCGTCGGCATCCGGACGGGACACTTGCGGCCGCCCGAATGCCCTACCGCCCGTTCGGTCGAAAACCGGCAGGCGGGCAGCCTGACAAAAGGCCCGGTGATTTATTGAAAGATCCGGACCGTATTTGTCCAAGTAGTGTACTGGTTGGATGGATTGTACAAGCTGGTCGATACCTGCCGTATCGTCGCTTTGGACGAGGAAAAAAGGTCCGTCACGCGTGTTTTTAATTCAGTAGTATGGGCAAATCACGCCGAGAGGATCTTGGCGAAACACATTCAATAACGTACGCATAGTAGATTTATTGGTCGCTGAGGAAGTTTTTGCGTAAGGCGGCATTCCTTCTTTGAAAGGCTGTTACCATGTCAATGTCAAAAAAGATTTATTCGATTGTCCTCCTCCTGATCGTCGTGGCACTGATCATTTTGGGCGTCGGCCTGTACAGTATTCAGGATCTTTCCGAGCAGGCTCTCGCCTTGGGCCGTCAGGGAAAACGCGCAGTCAATATCAGTTCGGTCGACCGCTTCCTGCTCCAGCGGCAGGTCCTCACCAACCAGATAATCAGTGAAACCGACGAGACCGTCATGCGCCGCATTATCGACGGCCCGTTTAAGCAGGTCGAACTCGACATCGTCGCCGAGGCCGAGGACTACCAGAAGAACTGGCCGTCCGACCCGGCCACTGTCCAGGCCCTCAAAACCGAACTCGATCAGCTCTTCGCCCTCTGGGGCGCTTATGTCCAGTCGACCCAGCAGGTCGCCGATCTCTCCATGATCAACTCCACTCAAAAAGCCATCAACATCAATGAAGGCCTGGCGGATTTCTGGGACAGCGTCGACGAACGCCTCGGCACCCTCGCCGCCCAGATGGCCCAGAACAAGAACGAGGAATTCCAGAATTATACCACCGAAGCCTGGATTGCCCGGACCGCCCTCGCCCAGTTCCGGACCAACCTTGTCGCCTTCACCAACTCCACCAACCCCGCCACCTTCAAGGAACAGGAAGATCGTCTGAAATTCTTCGTCGGCCGCATCGACGGCATTGTCAAGGAAATCTCCGAAACGGTTCCGGCCAACGAAGGCGGCAGTATCGCCGCGGGGATCTACCAGGATCTCATGAACACGGCGACGCCGAACTTCATGCAGATAGTCACCCTTGTCAACCAGAACGCCAACGGCCGCGCCCTGGCCCTATTCGACTCGAAAGCGGTGCCGGAACAGCAGGCTGTCGCCCGCCACGCGGCTGAAATGCTCCGCACCGTCCGCGCCGCCCAGGATGAAGCCATCAGCCACACCGCCGGCACGGTTCGCCAGGCGTTTATTTTCATGATTGTCGCCAGCGCCATCGGCATCATCGTCGGCGCCGGCCTGGCCGTCTACGTCATCAGTGGCATTATCCGGCGCCTGAACGGCATTATCGCCAGCCTCGGCGACAGCTCCACCCAGGTCAACCAGGCCGCGGCGCAGATTTCCGACTCGTCCCAGACCCTGGCCGAAGGCTCCACCGAACAGGCGGCCAGCCTGGAAGAGACCTCGTCCGCCCTTGAACAAATGGCCTCCATGACCCGCCAGAACGCGGACAACGCCAACAAAACAAACGACACCATGACCTACACCGGCAAGCTTTTCCAGGAAGGTTCCGGCTACATGACCTCCATGAACGAATCCATGGAAGAGATCAGCGAGTCGTCGGAAAAAATCCGGAACATCATCAAGACCATCGAGGCCATCGCCTTCCAGACAACCCTTCTCGCCCTGAACGCCGCTGTCGAAGCGGCCCCCGCCGGCGACGCCGGCAAGGGATTCGCCGTCGTCGCGGACGAAGTCCGGAACCTGGCGCAGCGGTCGGCCCAGGCGGCCCGGGACACCACCCAGCTTATCGAGAGCACGGTCGACCGGGTGCGGAACGGCACCGAGGTGGCGAAGGCCTTGAACAACAGCTTCTCCGGCATCCAGGAGTCGGCCACCAACGTCACCCGGCTGGTGTCGGAAATCTCCGCCGCCACGAACGAACAGGCCCAAGGTGTCGACCAGGTCAACACGGCCGTGGCCCAGATGGACAAGGTCACCCAGTCGAACGCCGCGACGGCGGAAGAAGCTGCGTCGGCGGCCGAACAACTGTCGGCCCAATCGTCCGCCCTCAAGGGCATGGTCGGCGACCTTATCAACATGGTCTCCGGCAGTGGCAGCAGCGCGAACGGCACGACGCCGCCTCTCCCGTCGGCCGGTTCCCGCCCCCGCGTCCAGGCCGCCCGCAAGCAGAAGGTCATGCAGGTCGAATCCTTCGACGGCGCCGGCCGTGGCAGCTACTCCGCCCCGTCCTCCGGCGGCGGCAGCGGCATGAAGATGATTCCGGCCTCGGAGGTCATCCCGCTTGACGAATCGGACGATTTCTAAATAACATCGTAACGGGAATATGGGCGCGCTTAAGGTTTCCGCGCACAAAACTTCGAAAACGGCCCGGGCCATAGCCTGGGCCGATTTTTTATTTTATAATCGCCCTATTCCCTCAACGACAAACACCAGACTTTCGCACACCCGGCGTACTTCCACAACTGTGTTCAAATTCCGACAAAAAGCCTCCGCAGCGAAGCGGAGGCTTTCAGTGACCATATTCTGTCCGTTTCACCGTCGGTGATGTCCTACCCGCCGACTTCCGTCATTTTCACCGGCCGGTTTTCCTTGGCCGACTTGATGGCGGCGTAGCCCATGAGGACGGAGACGCGGCCGTCGATGCCGGTGGACGGCGGCGTTTTCTTGTTCCTGATGCAGTCGACAAACAACTTCCACTATTCCTGGTAGGCCTGGAGGTAACGCTCAAGGAAGAAGTTCTGGATGGGCGGCTGGTAGTAACCGCATTCGAGGGCGACGTTCGAGTTGTCGTTGTGGATGTTCGAGGTGAAGACCTTGCCTTTCGAGCCGAAGATTTCGGCGCGCTGATCGTAGCCGTAGACGGCCCGGCGGCTGTTGTCGATGTGGCAGATGGCGCCCTTCTTGAAGCGGATCGTCACCATGGCGGTGTCGTAGTCGCCGACCTCGCCAATCGCCTTGTCCACAAGGCAGGCGCCGGCGGCGAAGATTTCCACCGGTTCGTCGTCCAGGAGGTAACGGGCGATATCGAAGTCGTGGATCATCATGTCGAGGAAGATGCCGCCGGAGACCTTGACGTATTCCATGGGCGGCGGCGCCGGGTCGCGGCTGTTGATGATGCACATTTCCGGCGTGCCGATGGTGCCTTCCAGCATGGCGTCACGGAGGCGCTTGTTGCCGGCGTCGTACCGACGGTTAAAGCCGACCATGAGGGTGACGCCGGCCTTCTTCACCGCGTCCAGGGCCCGGTCGATCTTGTCGAGTTCGAGGGCAATGGGCTTTTCGCAGAAGATGTGCTTGCCGGCGTTGGCCGCCTCTTCCATTATCGGCGCGTGGGTGTCGGTGGAGGAGCAGATGAACACCGCGTCGATATCCTTGTCAGCCAGGATCTTCTTGTAATCCGAATACACGGCCGAAATGCCGTATTCGTCCGCCAGGGACTTGGCCGCCGCTTCGACCACGTCCGATACCGCCACGACCCGGGCGCCCGGGACCATGGACAACGACCTGGCATGCACCTTGCCAATGCGGCCGGCCCCGATAAGGCCAATCCAAACAACATCCGACATAGTTCTTTCTCCCAATTCAAAAAGGGACTGTTGAGAAACCGCTCCCGGGCCCGTCCCATCGCCGTCAATCGCGTTGACAATGGCCCCCGACCCACTCGTCCGCCCATACGGCGAATTCACGGTCGCGACCACTGTGCCGCGTCGACGTTGATGTACTGAACCGACGGAGCAGCTTCCAATACACGGGCTGATTACATTGAATTGAAACAAGGAAAAGATCGCAAGGAAAAACCCCGCATGACGCGGGGTTTTTCCAAACTTTTTTCATTTACCCTTATTTGTACATCGTGCTGACGAGAATCTTGCCCGCCGCGCCCTTCGACGACGCGTCCAGACCGTCCTGGATTTTCTCGAGGGACACGCGGCCGGTGATGGCCTTCCGCATGTCGATGCGTCCCGCCGCCATGAGGTTGATGACATCCGGGTAGATGCCGCAGCCGGACTGGCCGTTCGAACCGGAGATGCGGGCGGCGTTCCACATGAACTTGTACATGTCCACCGGGGTCTTGCCGACGCGGTGGCCGATCTGGCAGGTCTTGCCGCCGATTTCGATGGAGCCTTCCATCACCGGGTAGGTGGCCGGGTTGGCGCCGGCGCATTCGGCGAAAATACGGATGCCCTGGCCGTTCGTCATGTCGAGAAGGTATTCGGCGGCGCCGCCTTCCTCGAATTTGGTCGGGTCGACGACGTAGTCGGCGCCGAGGTCCTTGGCGAGCTGCTGCCGTTCCGGCGTCGTTTCGAAGCAGAACAGTTTGCCAACGCCGCTGGTCCGGAGAAGGGCGACGGCGGCGAGGCCGACCGGGCCGGCGCCGAAGACGGCGGCGTGGCCGCCCGGACGCTGGAGGCCGCCACAGACGAAGAGGCCGTTGTAGGCGACGCCGACGGGTTCAATCATGGCGCCCTGTTCGAGGGCGGAGACGTCGTCGCCGTAATAGTTCTTGAGATCGTTCAGGAGGTAGCAGTGCTTTTCCTTGATGACGGAGAATTCGGCGAAGCCGCCGTCATAGGTCAGGCCCGGCTCTTCCAGGTTCCGGCACTGGTTGAACATGCCCCGGCGGCAGGCGTCGCACTCGCCGCACCAGTTCATGGACTCGACCGCCACCAGGTCGCCGGCCTTCAGGTTCTTGACAGCCGAGCCGACCTCGACCACCGTGCCGGAGAATTCGTGGCCGGTGATGATCGGGTACTTGCTGTGGCCGTCGTACCGGGTGTAGTTGTCGTCGTCCTTCCGGAGGAGGTGGGCGTCGGTGCCGCAGATGCCGGCGGCGCCAACCTTGAGGAGGACTTCATCCGCCTTGGGGGTCGGGTTCGGACGGTCGGTGACGGCGCCCCGAATATTCTTGAAGATGGAATTGCCGCGAAGGGCGCGCTTGGTGTCCTCTTCGCGCTTGGAGACTTTGTAGCCCGCTGTCGGCGCCCAATCCGCCTCGACATAAAACGCCCGCATGGTGATTCCTTTCCTGGCAAAAGTAGTACCGGTTTCAGAAAAACACGGATGACGAAAACCAAAACAATGGTTGGATACTCAGATTTTCGCGAACGTGGGAGCGGCGGTCACACCAATCAGTACCACCGCGCACAGGCGCCAGAAAAATTCGGAACAACAGTACGAATTCCACGGCGCACAGGGGAAAGGTGACAGCGTTCTCGGACGTCGGCGTTCTATATCCGGTAG
>JAJBTL010000315.1 GCA_020860865.1 Planctomycetota bacterium
CGGGAACGGGACATTGTCGAAAAAACGCGACTGGCGTTTCTCCCCGAAGGTGATACCTTTTTCCCATGCGAAAAATTCCCAACCTTCCCGCCAAAGGGAAGCGGCAAATCTATGATTTGACCCCCTTCAAAATTCCGGAAGTGCCCTACCTGGCGGCCCAGAACCTGCCGTTCACCACCATGGCCCTGCCGACCCACGTCCACAAGGGACGCATGGAAATAAACCATATTCTGAAAGGTGAACGCGTCTACCGGGTCGGCGACAAGGACTACCGCCTTCGCGGCAACCAGATTTTTGTCACCTGGCCGGACGAGGTGCACGGGAGCGGCGCGTCACTGCATGGACGCGGCATGCATTTCTGGATGCAGGTGGTACTGCCGCGGCCCGGCGAGAAGTTCCTCGGCCTCGAGCCGGAACGGGCGGCTCCGGTATTGCGGGCCTTGTGGAAACTGCCGAAACGGCATTTTCCCGCCAACGACGAAATGCGGGGGATCTTCTCCCGCATACTCCATCTCTGCCGGCTCGGGCCGACAGAACTGGCCAACGCCAGGCTGACAGCGCTCCTTATCGAATGGCTTCTGGAAGTTATCGACAGTTCCGCCCTGCCCTTTGAAAACGAAGTCACACCGGATATCGGCAGGGTCATCGACCTTATGAACGAAAATTCCCTCGTCCATTATTCGGTCAGCGATCTGGCCGAGGCATCCCACCTTTCGGAATCCCGTTTCAAGGCAAAATTCAGCCGCCAGATCGGCATGCCGCCGGGCGACTATATCCAGCGGCATCGGCTGGAGGTGGCGCTCCGCCTCCTTCTCCGGGGCCGGGCGGTGGCGCAGGTCGCGGATGAACTCGGGTTCTCCTCGTCCCAGCATTTTTCGACGGCATTCAAGAAGTTTTTTGGAAAAAGCCCGGTCGCCTGGCTCAAGACCTATGCGGAAAACACCCTCCCGGAAGCCGAGCATGGACTCGACAACCAGTTCGATGAGAACGGGTTGCGGCCGTGGATGGACGAAGAGGGCTGGTGCCACGGCCATATCTGCCGGGACCCGCTGTGACAATGTTCACGCCAAACCAACTTCCACTTGACCACTACTTATTATCGCTTATAATTATAAGTAGGTTTCTGTAATACCTTCGCGTATATAAAGGACAATGCATGTATCAGGAAGAGCGCATTTTCCAAATCCTTCAGGCCTTGAAGGTCAGCACGACATTGTCCAACCAGGACATCATGTCCATGTTCAATATTTCCCGCGATACCGCCCGCCGGGACATTGTCAAGCTGGTGGAGGAAGGTGTCGCCGTCCGGACCCACGGCGGCATCACCCTGCCCGCCCTCATGACGGAAATCCAGTCCTACCGGAACCGGATATCACAGAATCTCGAGGTGAAGCGGCTCATCGCCCAACGGGCCGCCCTCTACCTGGCGGATCACAAACTGGGCTTTCTCGACGTGTCCACCACTGTCGAGGAGCTGTGCGAGTACATACCGGACGGGATGAATGTCTTTACCCATTCAATCAACAATGCCGAACGGCTCATGGACAAGACGTGCGACGTCAACCTCCTCGGCGGCCGCCTGAACCGGAAAAACCGCTTTTTCTTCGGCGGGGTGACCCTGGCCGCGTTGGACGAGGTCTGTTTCGATATCGTCGTCCTCGGTGCCGCCGCCGTCCATACGGACGGGCTGTATTATGAAGAGAGTGAGGACGCGGAAGTGAAACGGAAGGCGGTGGAACGGGCCAGCCAGGTCATGCTCGTCGTCGACGACGGGAAATTCCTGAAAAACAGCCGCTTCCGGGGAGCGGAATTCGCCGACATCGACGTTATTGTCACCAACCGGGTACCGCCGGAAGCGGTCCTTGAAAACATCCGGGACGCCGGATGCAAACTGGACGTGCTGGAGGAAAGACGATGATCTGGCAGGCGGTTTTCTGCGATATCGACGGGACCCTTCTCGACAGCGGCCACCGGCTGCCTCCGGATACGGCGGCGAAAATCCGGGCCATATCCGATGCCGGAACGCCCTTTATCCTTGTGTCGGCGCGGAGTCCCGGCGGAATGTTCCCGATTCAGGACCGGATAGGGATCAGGTGGCCGCTGGTGTGTTATGGCGGCGCGTTGGTCCTCGGGAAGGACCGGAAACCGGTGCACAGCCTCGGCATCGAGCCGGAGCGGGTGGTGGCCTTGAAGGACCGCATCCTCGCCGACTGGCCGGATGCGGCGCCGACCGTGTATTCGTATGACAACTGGTATGTCGCCTCGGCCGCCGATCCCCGGGTCGTCCTCGAGGCGGAGATAACCGGGGCGGTTCCCACCGAGGTCACGTCCGCCCGGCTTGGCCGGATGGATGCGGAAGCGCATAAGCTGTTCTGTATCGCCTCGGCGGAACACATCGCCGAGATGCACACCCGCCTCGCCGCCGAGTACCCCGACCTCGCCGTCACCCGGTCCAGCCCGATTTTCCTGGAGGTGACAAACGGCCTCGCCACCAAGGCGAACGCGGTCCGCTACCTGTGCCAGGCGATGCGGCTGTCCCCGGCCGACACGGTGGCATTCGGGGATAACTACAACGACATCGACATGCTGGAGTGCGTCGGCCTCGGCATCGCCATGGCGAACGCACCCGAAGAAGTGCGGGCGCGCGCCGGGCGGGTCACCGCCGCGAACGACGAGGAAGGCGTCCGCCGGGCGCTGGAAGAACTGGAATTCCAGCCGGTGACTAACAGTGTACGGTTTGAACGGGCGTTTTTCTGATCGGTCCTGATTTCTTTTCGGACGATATAACGATCAATCGGCAGGACGCCCACCCTTCCTCTTATTTTCCCTACACACTCAACCATCTCACGCCGTCATTGTGGCGGCGTTTTTCATGCCGCATACTTGCTTATGTAAGTATACATTTATACTGAAGTATAATTATACACATGCAGATATATGCTTATCATCGGTACAGTTATGGCAAACTGACTTCTTTTTACTGAATTCTTCGTTGACTATTGCATATTATCGCTTATCATGATAAGTATATTCAAGGTGTCAATGCATGAGTGTACGCATTGTCCTGTATCTGTAAGGCGCACCCAATAGAGCAGCCATCTTCTTTCACTAGTCGCGCGCCGAAATCATCTCCTCTGGTCCACGTGCTCCCGAATCTACCCGAACCTCGCGGTCCCTTCCCTGTCGGTGCGTACCGGCACGGGTTTGTATTGGTTTGTACGGCTGTATTTAAGGAGATATTTGATGAAAAGATTCATGCTGCTGGCGCTGTGCCTGCTGGTGGCGGGGGCGTCTTTATGTCGGCACGAAGCGGGTGAAAAGGCCAAATGGCGCGTCGGTTTCAGCCAGTGCAACCTGGGCGAACAGTGGCGCGCCAATATGTACGAGGAACTCCTGAAGGCGGTGGCACGGCATTCGGACGAACTCGAACTCATCCACAAGGACGCGCAACTGGACACCACCCGCCAGCAGACCCAGATCCGGGAATTCATCAGTGACTATGAAAACGGCCTTATCGACTGCATTGTCATCGTCCCGAAGGAATCGGCCCCGTTCACGCCCCTGGTCAAGGAATGTTACGACATGGGCATGCCCACCATCGTCGTCGACCGTGACGTGTTGACGGACGACTACACCTGCTTCATCGGCGGCGACAACATGGTCGTCGGCCGCGCCGCCGGGGAATGGATGCGGGAAAAGATGGCGGGGAAAAGCGCCAAGGGCATCGAACTTCAGGGCATGATGACCACCGTCCCCGCCCAGGAACGGAACAAGGGTTTTCTTGAAGCCATAAAAGGGGCGGATATGGAAATCATCTTCCGCGCCGACGCCAACTGGATGGAAGCCGCCGGCCGGAAGGAAATGGAATCGGCCCTGTCCCGCTTCGACCAAATCGACTTTGTCTACAGCCATAACGACCCGATGGCCCACGGCGCCTACCTCGCCGCCCAGTCCGCCGGCCGGGAAAAGGACATGCTCATCATCGGTATCGACGGCATGCCCCACGAAGGCATCGCCTATGTGAAGACCGGCCAGATGGACGCCACCTTTGTCTATCCGAGCGGCATGGACACCACCATTGAAACCATCCTCAAGCTGAAGCGCGGCGAAAAAGTGCCGAAGCGCATCATGCTCAATACCACCCTCTACGACAAGGACAACCCGAACGGCAAGACCGTCGGAACAAATCGGGAAATCTGGGATCTCGAAGCGGAACGCGCCGCGAAATAACCATGTACCGACAGCCTCGCCACACCCGTCACCCCGGCTGAAGAACGCCTATCCCATAAGGATAAAACGCCGGGGCGACGGTCAGGCGGGTACGAGTTGGACCCGTCCGGTAACGGAACGCATCCCACACACAAAAGGGACACAAGAATGGCAGAGACAGTTGTAAAAATGACCAACGTCGGCAAGTCCTTTTCCGGGGTGACGGTCCTTCAGGGCGTCAACTTCGACCTGGTCGCCGGCGAGGTCCACGTCCTCGCCGGGGAAAACGGGGCGGGGAAATCCACCCTCATCAAAATTCTCTCCGGCGTCTATCCGGACTTCGAAGGCGAGATGGAAGTGTTCGGGAAACAGGTCCGGTACGAATCGCCCATCCAGGCCAGCCAGGCCGGGGTCTCCGTCATCCACCAGGAGATGTCCCTCATTCCCGCCCTGGACACGGTGGATAATATTTTCCTCGGCCGCGAACGGAAACGCTCGTTCTGGCGCTACGACCGTCCGGCCCAGGAGCGCCGCACCCGGGAACTCCTCGCCCGCCTCGACCTCGCCGACCTGAACATCAGGGTGCCGGTGGAGGAGTTCTCGATGTCTGTGAAACAGCGCATCGAAATCGCCAAGGCCCTGGCCTACGATGCCCGCATCTTCATCATGGACGAGCCGACCTCCGCCATCCCGGAGTCCGATGTCGAACTCCTCTTCGCCATCATTGCCCAACTGAAGGCCGACGGGTTCGGCATTATTTACATCACCCATAAAATGGAAGAAATCTACCGCATCGCCGACCGCCTCACCGTTCTCCGGAACGGCGAATGGGTCGTCACCGAAACGGCCGAAAACCTGCCGGAACGGGAACTCGTCAAGAAAATGGTCGGCCGTGAACTGGACAACCGCTTCCCGCCGCGCCGGGAGACTATCCGGGACCGCGTCAGGCTCCGAGTCGAAAACATGTCCATCCATAACCCGGATCTCCCGGACCGGTTCCTCGTCCATAACGTTTCCTTCAGCGCCCATGAGGGGGAAATACTGGGGATTTCCGGACTGCAGGGTTCCGGGAACAGCGAACTCCTGAACGGCATTTTCGGCACCTATGGGAAGCTCGCCACCGGGCGAATCAGCCTGGACGACGATGTCAGGAATTCGTTCCAGCCCATCGATTCCATCAACCGGGGTTTATCCCTCTTAACGAACGACCGGAAAGCCAGCGGCATCATTCCGGAGGCGAGCGTCGCCGACAATATCGCCCTCGCCTCGCTCCGCCGCTTCAGCCGGAAAAGCTGGCGGAACGGGAAGGAGGAGGGCGCCGCGGCCCGCCGCCAGAAAACCGCCATGCGCATCCGCCTCCACGATCTCTCGCAGGCCATCTCCACCCTGTCCGGCGGCAACCAGCAAAAAGCCCTCATCGGACGCTGGCTGGAAACGGACCCGAAGGTCCTCCTCCTCGACGAACCGACCCGGGGCATCGACGTCGGCGCCAAATTTGAAATCTACGACCTGATGAACGAACTCACCGCCTCCGGCATGACCATCCTCCTCATCACCAGCGAACTCCCCGAGCTCCTGGCGATGGCGGACCGCATCCTTGTCATGCATCGGGGACACATCACGGCCGAATTCGACCGGGATTCGGCTACTCAGGAAAATATTGTTCACGCAGCCATGGGAGCCTGAATTATGAGTACACCGAACGACCTGGCGGTACAGAGCCCAAGGGCGGGCGACGCCGAACTTTCCGACACATCCTCGCCGCTTCGCCGGTTTTTCGCGAAAGCGTGGGTCCGCGCCATGTTGGCGCTTCTCATCATTTTCGTCCTTGGCTGCATCTTCAACGCGAACGGAACCTTTTTCCGCTGGACGCCGCACCGGGACATGCTCAGGCAGACCTCCGTCTACGGCATCCTCGCCTGCGGCATGACCATGGCCATCCTCACCGGCGGCATCGACCTCGGCGTCGGGAGCGTCCTGGCGGCGGTGGCGGTGCCGTACTCCCTCTTCCTCATGGTGCACGAGTGGTCGGCGTGGATAGTCGTCCCCATTTGCCTCGTCATCGGGACCGCCTGCGGCGCCTGGAACGGGTTCCTCATCGGCCGCTTCAAGTTCCAACCCTTTATCGCCACCCTGGCGATGATGACGTTCGCCCGGGGCCTGGCGAAAACCATGGCACG
>JAJBTL010000255.1 GCA_020860865.1 Planctomycetota bacterium
GGCGCTTGCTTCGGAAAATTGCACCGTCGGATAATTCAGACAGAACCTAAAGGGCCACTTCATTTCCGCGACCGGGATGGCGATGATGCGGCAGGGGATGGAGTCGACGCCGACGTAGGGAACGTGCATGACGAAGCAGACATAATCGCCGTTCACGACGTTTTCCAGGTTGCAGCAGGATTCGACCATGGGGATTTCCTTGGCGAACACCGCTTCGTGGACCGGCTGCTTGAGGAGGCCGGGAACCTCGATGTCCGGACTGTCGCAGCCGATACAGGCGATGCCCTTGTCCGCCAGCCACTGCGCCGCTTCCGGAGCGAGGTAGGGTTTCAGATCTTCCCATTTTTCCGTGTGGAACAGCTTGTCCGCGCCGGTCCAGAAGAAGACGATGGATCCCTTGACAATCTTCTTTTCATAGGCTTGGACGTCGGCGAGGGTGATTTCTTCCTTATCTTTCTTCTTAGTGACGTCGATGACGACAAGGGGGCCGATGAGTTCCCGGAAGTCGACGTCGGCCAGATCGCGGCCGTCCTTCTTGTGGTGGAACGGCGCTTCGATATGGGTGCCGATGTGGGTGCAGAAGGTGAGGTTCGACACGACATACCAGTCTTCCGGATGGTGCTTCACTTCCGGGATGACCTTGGTGACGTCGTCGATGGTGAACTCGTAGGGGAACGGTTCCTTGCCTTGGATGATCTTCTGAGTCAGGTCGACGATTTTGGATTTGTCCATGTTTTTCTCCGTGCAGGATGTTCATGGCCGGCCACGACCGGCGCTCAATTTAGATTCAGGATCTACTCGAAGACAAAGGTGGTCTTGACCGCGCTCTTGTCTTCCTGGGTTTGGAACGCTTCCTTGAACTGGTCGAGTTTGAACTCGTGGGTGATCATCGGGTCGGCGTCGAAGCGCCGCATGATTTCGATGGTCCGGTCGAAGGAGTACGGCGACCAGTTGGCGCCGATGATGTGGATCTCCCGCTTGTTGATGTCGCCGAAGGAAATGGCGGACAGCTTGTCCGGCGGGCAAACGCCGACGACGAGGACGGTGCCGCCGGATTTCGTCAATGGGATGGCCGCTTCGCAGGTCTTCGGATTGCCGGCCGCTTCGATATTCAGGTCGATACCGTATTTGCAGACCGAACGGGCGGCGTCTTCCAGGCTGTCCGTCAATGGATTCAGGACAATGTCGGCGCCGAACTTCTTCGCTAGTTCAAACCGGGATGTCATCGGCTCCGACAGGATAATTTGCCCGGCGCCGCAGGCCTTGGCGATGAGGAGGCAGGAAAGGCCGATGGTGCCGCCGCCCTGGATGAGAACGCTGTCGCCGGGTTGCATGTTAATGAGGCTGAAGGCGTGGACGGCGATGGAAATGGGTTCGATGAGGCTGGCCGTCTTCATGGACATGGCGTCCGGGATGCGGTAGAGGTTCTTGGCCCGGACCAGCGTGTATTCACAGAACGCGCCGGAATCCTTCGCCGTGATGAAGTTGAAGGCGTTCTGGCAAAAACCTTCCTGGCCGCGCTGGCAGAAATAGCAGCCGCCGCAGGCCGCGTGCGGATGGGCCGTCACCCGGTCGCCGACCTTGTAATCCCGGACGTTCTTGCCGAGTTCGGCAATGGTGCCGGCGAATTCGTGGCCAAGAATTTTCGGGGCCTTGGCGCCGTGGGTGTTGGTGCCGTGGACAATGGACATTTCCGAACCGCAGATGCCGGAGTAGGCGACCTTGATGAGGGCATCGTCCGGACCGACTTCCGGGATGGGCCAATCCTCGTACCGGAGATCGTTCGGGCCATACCACACCAGGCCCTTCATGGTCTTGGACATTTTCTACGTTCCTCCCAATGCGTTGTGGTGCGATTCTAAAGTGATGAAGAATATGGTGACGAATATAATTACCAATTGCTTTATAATGTTCTAAAGTCCGTAGCCCCTGTTACGCCGCCATGTCGGCGAGAAGGAGACGCTTTCTAATATCCTGCTGGACATTGGCGAAGATGATGGCGAGAAGCAGGATGATGCCGTAGACAATCTTGACGAGGAACGGATTGACGCCGACCAGGTTCATCAGGTTTGTGATGATGGACAGGGTAAGGATGGAGCCGACGAGGCCGATGATTTCGCCGTTGCCGCCCGACATGCTGGAACCGCCGAGGAAGCAGGCCGCGAAGCACATCATAATATCCCCTTGGCCCATGTCGGCAGTCACCGCCTGCATGCGGCCGGAACCGATAAGCCCGCCAAGGGCGGCAAGAAGACCGGCGAGGATGAAGGCGTAGGAGCGGATTCGGCGGGTGTTCAAACCGGCCAGGTAGGCGGCGGTTTCACTGGAGCCGGTGGCGTAGAGGTTTTTCCCGAACACTGTTCGGGTCGTGAGGACGAACACGGCGAAGGCGACGACGATGAAGGCGATGACGGCCAGCGGAATGCCGGCGACGGTTTCGTCACCAAGAGCAATGAACGTTTCCGGGAGATAATACAACCCTTCCGGAATAAGGTACTGGGCGATGCCGCGAAGGACCAGCATCATCGTGAGGGTGGCGAGGAACGAATTGACTCGGAGATAGACGCTGATACCGGCGTTGATGGCGCCGGCGAGCATGCCGACAAGGAGGCAGATGAGGATGGCGACGCCCGGCGTGACAACGCCTTGGGCGTATTTCGTCATCAACACCGCGCCGCCGATGGGGGCGATGGCAAAGATGGATTCAAGAGACAGGTCGGTCTCGCCGACAAGAAGCATGATGAACATACCAAGTGCCATGAACGAGAACGGGATATTGCCCCAGAGGACGTTCATAAGATTGTAGGTGCTGAAGAAGCCGGGAACCATCGAACTGCCGAGGGCGAAAATGACGAAGAAGATGACCCAGACGCCATGGTTGCAGGCGAAAAGAATAAGCTGTTTGGTGAAGTCGTTTTTTCTGACAACGGTGTTTTCCATAATTGCCTCACAGATGGCTTTGTAGAAAAATTGAGAAATTCTAAAGACGTTCTATGCGCAGTCGCCGGTCCCGTTCACTGTGGCGAAACGGGTCAGGCGTCCTTCGCGCCCTGGATGGTCCGGTAGATAACTTCCTCCGAAAATTCGTCCCGGGTGAACACCCGCGCGACATGCCCCTTGTAGAGGGCGACGATGCGGTCGCACACCGTCATGAGTTCCTGGACGCTTTCGCAGGACAGGAGGACGCCGGCGTTGACGGCCAGTGTTTCCCGGATGTTTTTAAGAATTTCCTGCTTGGCTTCGACGTCGATGCCTTGCGTCGGTTCGTTAAGAATAAACACTCGGGGCTCCGTCCCCATGATGCGGGACAGCATGACCTTCTGCTTGTTGCCGCCCGAGAGGGAATCGATGTCGTCCTTGTCCGAGGCGACCTTGATGTTCATGAGCTTTGTGTAACGGGCCGACTGGAAGCGGGCCGAGCGGCTGTTGATGAGGCCAAGTTTCGATCGGTTCCGTTTGTAGATAAGAAGGAGCATATTTTCTTCAATGCTTCGGCCATGGAACACCGTTTCCTCTTCACGCTTTCGCGGGAGATAGGCGATGCCGGCGGCGATCGCCTGGGCCGGACGGCTGATGTCGAGGCGGTTGTTGTCGAGGGTGATGCGGCCGCTCCCCTGTTCCGCGCCGATCATAAATTTGAACAGTTCGTCCTTGCCGCAACCTTCAAGGCCGGCGAAGCCGAGTACCTCGTTCTTCCGCAGGTCGAAGCCGATGCCGTTACAGATTTTCCTGACCGTGACGTCCTCCACCCTGAGGATGGTGTCGTCGGTGACGCCGTCCGTTGCGTCGGAGCGGTCGTCGGCGGAATATTCCTTCACTTCCTTGCCGACGATGAGGCGGGCGATATCGCTTTCGCCGAGGTTGGCGCAATTCTCGGTGATAATCTTGTTGCCGTTTCTAAAAACAGTGATGCGGTGGCAGTAATGGAGAATTTCTTTCAGGTGGTGCGAAATAAAGATGATGGACTTGCCGTCGTTCATCAATTCGCCGATAAGCTTTTCCAAATAATTTCGTTCTTCGATATTCAAGGACGCGGTGATTTCGTCCAGCATGAAGATGTCGGCCTTGACGACATAGATGCCGCGTCCGAGAAGAAGAAGCTTCTGGGTATCGACCGGGAGCGTGCCCATGAGCTGGTCCGGGTCGATGTTGAAGCCGAGGTGCTGGATAATTTCCCGGGCGACGCCGCGCATCCGGTGTTCGTCTATGAGGCCGCTTTTTTTCTTCAGATGGTTGCCGACGAAGATGTTTTCCGTAATGGAGCGCTGGGCGAGGACAGGCGGGTTTTGCGGAACAAGGTAGACACCGGCCTGTTCGGCCGCGAGCGGTGAAAAGGCCTTGGGCATTTCGACGCCGTTAATGAACACTTCGCCGGAGGTACGTTCGGTCATGCCGGCGAGAATATTGACCATGGTGGATTTGCCGGCGCCGTTCTTGCCGATGACGCCGTGGAGTTCGCCGCGACGGACGTCGAAGGAGACGTTGTTCAGGGCGACGACGCCGGGGTACAGTTTGGAGACGTTCCTGACGTCGCATACCAGGCCGGTTGCGTTAGCTGTTGCAGTCATAGTAGTGACATCCCAGTGGCTGGACGGAAGGAGCCCGTCCGGTAAATGATGAGAATAGTATCGGTATAAGGAAGCCGCCGGGCGGTTCTCCGGATGGGACGGGGGAGAACCGTCCCAGCGTTTCCCCTGAGCTTTTTAGAAAATGGAAAGCTTCAGTAAACGAAGGGTTTTTCTAAAGAGGTTCTAAAAAGCTTTCTACAATGGCGGATGAGCCGCGCCGCCAAGAGTCCATTCTCATTCCCAGGGCCATTTGCCGTTGATGGCGTGGTAGTAGGCGTTGCCCCAGCCGTCTTTCGACTTGCCGTCCATGTCCAGCGGGTAGCAAAGGTTCCGGAAGCTGTAAATATAGCCTTCGAATTCCGGTTCCTGGGTTTTTCCATCGACGACTTCGTAGGGTTCGCGGATGTCTTCGTCCTTGGGCCACAGTTCGTCGCCGGGCTTGGCCAGGGCGTCGAAGCCAAGGGTCATCCACTCGTACAGGGTACGCATGGCGAGGCGGCCCTGGGTTATTTTCCCGTTGTCGATAAAGAAGTTCAGGTCGCCACGGCGTGCCGCTTCGAATTCTTCCTCGGTGCCGTCGATGGTGCCGACCGGGATGTGCTTCGGGTCGGTCCGGGGCTTGAAGAGGCCGGCGGATTTCAGGGCCGGGATGGCGCCGGCGACGCCCATGGTACCGTCGATGGAGAAGAAGCAGAGGACCTTGTCGCCGTAGCGTGACAGGTTGGCATCGGCGGCCTGACGGGCCTTGTTGGCGTTGAATTCGGCGACGTGTGTGGAGACGGTGACCTTCGGGTACTTGGCGAGGAACGGTTCAAGCGCGTTCCGCCAGCCGGTGTAGCGCTGGATGTCGACGCCCATGGTGACGATACCCCGGAGTTCGACAATGTGTCCGCCTTCGTTCTTTAAATATTCTTCACCGCGAATTTCTTCGACATTCTTTAGCATGGCATTGCCGAGAATCTCGCCGGCGCTCACAGCCAGGGGATAGACGGTAATCTGCTTCTGGCCGGGAACGGCGGAGTCGTGGGTGACGATGGGGATGCCGCGCCGGTTGGCTTCCCGGACAATCGGAATCACCGCCGAGGGCTGGAAGGCGCTCAGGAGGATGCCGTCGACGCCGCGGGCGAAATAGGCTTCGGCCGCTTTCCGCTGTTCCTGCGGGTCGTTCGAGCCGAAGGTGAGCATGTTGATCTTGACGCCGTCCCGCGCTTCGATGTCCTTGATTTCCAGTTCGGTGCCGTGCTGATCGCCATTGAAGGCGATATCGCCCATGTCCCAGCGGATGTTCGCGATGGTGAATTCCTTCTTTTCACCGGCGAACGCCGACGCGGCGAACGTCGCGCCAAGCATCGCCACCGCCACTGCCAGTCCAACAACCATTCTGATTCTTGACATGCTACTCTCCTCTTTTGACAAAAAACTTCTGCCGAAATGGTTCGCGGGCAACACCAGGTTGTGCTCCGCGACAAAACGCGTTCCCGCTCGAGACGCCGGCGTCGGCCGATGTCACGTGCCACACTTTGCCTCTTCATGTGCTAGAAAAATAGGTTCAGCGCGTGCAGGGGTAAAGCTGAGGAAAATGGCGGTCATAATGTAAACCGCCCGTCCAGGGATGCGCTTGCGCGGACACGGTGGAACTCGGGACCATACGGTGTTTCAAGTGAGGAGCCGCACCACTGAGTGAATGGAGATTGTGAATAAGTTCAAAAGCAATTGTGTCATAATTTAATAATAGCACATGAAATGGCTTTGTCAATAAATTTATAAAGTAATTTACATATATTTCTAAAAACACGTAAGTTCAATAAATAT